>SLKF01000149.1 GCA_007134725.1 Clostridiales bacterium
CGCTAAAATTAGAAAGATCATTGAACCCTTCAGCATAGAATCCCCCTTTCTACCTCAATGGATAACGGGAAATAACGGTTATTTAGTTATTAATCTTTTACCCGGAAATAAAGTTGTTATTCATATTTTCGATCTTGGTCAGGGATAGAGGACAATTACTCCGTCCCACTGTCCTACACTGCCCTATTTATACCGCTGCCCTGCTCCTTCCTGTGTCTTCAAAGTCTCTTTTGTTAGCATTTTGTAAGGTGGGGTATATACTATTCGTTACAGAAGTAATAAACAATATAAATCAATATCATGAAAGACAGATGAATTTGTCGGCAGGAGAAAAGGGGAAGTAATCATGGGGAAGAAAACACCGATACATGCCACCACTTTTTTAAAGGACGTACTGATTTGCTCTTTAGGGGCATATGGTGGTCCAGAAGCCCATTATGGGGTTTTTACGGATCAGATGGTGATTAAGAAAAACTATTTAACCGAGGGAGAACTGGTGGAACTGATGGCCTTAACGGGAATTCTCCCGGGGCCAAGCAGTACCCAAACCATTGTATCCATCGGCTATAAAACCGGAGGACCCTTACTGGCCCTATTAACGATGCTGGTCTGGGCTCTGCCGGTACTAATAATAATGACCCTCCTTTCCTTTTTAAGTCAATTTTTAGCCGATATGAATCTATCCCAGGATGGTCTGCGTTATGTGGGACCCATGGCGGTGGGTTTTATCATTGTTGCCGCGTACCGTATTGGTCGAAAAGTCGTAAAAGACAACATTACTTTCGGGCTGCTGATCTTTGGCGGGGTCACCACCTATTTTTTTAGGGACCCCTGGGTATTTCCCCTGGTTTTAATCCTGGGAGGCCTGGTAAGCATTCTGACCTCGAAGGAAACCGATATATGGAATAGGGTAACACTGAATCCTCCCTGGCGATATTTAGTGATATTTGGAACCTTTGCAATCGGAAGTATTGCCCTGAATTTTATCTCGGATAATATCATTTTGCATCTGTTTGAGAGTTTTTACCGCTACGGGTATCTGGTCATCGGTGGAGGACAGGTGGTAATTCCAATGATGTATAGCGAAGTAGTCGAAGTGAATCAATACATGAGCTCTCAGGAGTTTTTAACAGGCTTCGGAATGGTCCAAGGACTACCGGGTCCGATGTTTAGCTTTAGTGCTTATACTGGTGGAATGGCTGCCAGAGGAGGCAGCGCGGCAACTCAGGTACTCGGCGCTATGGTAAGTGGTATTGCCATATTCCTGCCCGGAATTTTACTGATCTTTTTTATCTATCCCGTTTGGGAGAAACTTAAGAAAATCAAAGGGATTAAAATCTCCTTAAAAGGAATCACCGCCGTTGCGGGAGGATTAATTACCATTGCCGCTGTAATTCTGATGCAAAGCAGCGGGTTGGTGTGGGATAATATTCTGATCATGATCCTCACTGTATTGTTACTACTGACAAAAAAAGTACCGGCACCCCTGATTGTACTTTTGGTCCTGATTGCAGGATTTGCATTTTAAAAGACAAGACATGGGGACGGAGTAATTGTCCTCTCTATTTCGCATGGAAATTTCAACAAGACAGTTACTCCGTCCCGCTGTCCTCACTCCGTCCCGCTGTCCTCACTGTCTTCTGCTGTCATTCCGTAAACAAAAGATCGGATATTCCCAATGTTCTATAGTCTATTGGTATATGGTCATAAAGTACAGTCGTTTATTTCACATGTAATTGGTATCAGGTTACAAAACGGGCACAAATTGAAGGAAAATTGAGAAAATAAGCTTTTGCTAATGGGTCCTATGTTATAATATTTAGGTGAAAAGCATGTTTTAGATAGCAGATATAGAACATTATTACTTGGGCAGTTGAAGTTTTTATAGGGATAAAATAATAGCAAATACTTAAAACTATGAAAGAGGGTGCGAGAATGGATGAATCACTAAAAAATAACAAAATTATTGAAGCAACCATCGAAAATATTCATCGTTTTATGGAAGAGGGTGAAATCACTTCCAGGGAATTGGTGGAGTTTTACATAAAACGTATTGAGGCTTATGATCAAAAGGGGCCGAAAATTAATGCCGTGATTAAAATCAATCCCAACGCCTTGAAAATTGCAAAGGATTTAGATGAAAAGTATAAAACTTCAGGATTGACGGGGCCTCTTCACGGAATCCCTGTGTTATTAAAAGACAATGTGGATACAAAAGATATGGAAACTACCGCAGGATCCTTGAGCTTGGAAGGCGTCCTGCCGGAAGACGACGCATTTATCACAAAGCGTATGAAAGAGGCGGGAGCCATTATTCTGGCTAAGGTTAATCTTCATGAATTTGCCATCTGGGGAGAAACCGTAAGTTCCATATTAGGGCAAACCATTAATCCCTACGATTTGTCAAGAACACCGGGAGGGTCCAGTGGCGGAACGGGAGCAAGTGTTGCATCAAACTTCGGAATGATGGGAATTGGTACCGATACCATTAATTCTGTACGTTCACCGGCATCTGCATGCAGTCTAGTAGGTTTTAGACCCACGGTAGGTTTGGTTAGCCGGACAGGCATTGTGCCTTATTCTTTTACACAGGATACCGCGGGTCCCATTTGCAGAACTGTTGAAGATGCAGTGAAGTTATTAGATGTGATTAGTGGATATGACCCGAAGGACTCTTTGACGGCGAAGGCGCCTAAGAAGCGAACCGGTTCTTACGTTCAATACTTGAAAAAAGACGGATTAAAGAAAAAGCGCATCGGCGTTTTAAGAAGCTTTTTCGGGAAAGAAAAAGTACATGAGGAAGTGAATGAACTGATCAGTGAACGGTTGGAGGATATTCGAAAGTTCGGTGGAGTCCTCGTAGATCTTGAAGAAAGCATCGATGCTGATCAACTGGTTCAAGAGATCAGTGTGCATTTATATGAATTAAAAAGGGATTTGAATAAGCACCTGGAAAATTTAGGAGAGCGATCGAAGGTGCAATCCTTAAGCGAAATTATAGAGTCCGGTAAATTCCACAAAGGAATAGAAGAAAATATCAAAACCGCCCAAGGATTAAGTACGGATTCACCGGAATATCAAATGCGTTTGCAGAAACGATTGCAGCTTAGGAATCGAGTGGTTGAAATCATGGGGAAATATGACCTGGATGCCATCGTATATCCTCATCAAAAGCGGCCGGTGGTAAAGGTGGGTGAATCGCAAGTGGAGCGAAACGGGGCAATCGGTTCGGTTACAGGCTTCCCAAGTTGTGTTGTGCCCGGAGGGTTTACCCAGGCGAAGACGGAGGCACCCGGGGGAATCCCTGTGGGAATTGAGTTTTTAACAAGGGAATGGGATGAAGCAACGCTGATTGAAATTGCCTATGGATTTGAACAAAACACGTTATGTCGCATGCCACCGATGAATGTACCGGCTTTGGATTCTTAAGAGACCAACCGCTAATGTTCAAAACACATTAAATTTTATGACAAGAAAGTTTGATATGTAAAAAAAAGGGTAAACAATTATTGAAATATTATTTGAGGAGGAAACAAATATGAAAATTTTGGTAGGATATGATGGCTCGGAAGGTAGCAAAAAAGCACTGGAAAAAGCAAAGAAATTGATATCTACTTGTGATATTTCCAAAATTACTATGATTCATGTAGAACAACACAGTGCTATAGAATATGCTCCCTTTGGAGGCGTCGTAAAAATCCAGGATATGGAAAAGGTTGGAGCAGAAGTTTTCGGAGATGATTTTAAAGAAATGCAGGAAGCCGCGCAAGGTTTTAAAAATAGCGAAGTTGAAATTAAAATCATAGAAGGAAATGACCCGGCTCAAGTGCTTGCGGATTATGCTAAGGATGGAAATTTTGATTTGATCGTTGTGGGTGCAAGAGGAATCACCGGGTTGAACAAATGGAAACCCGGTAGTGTCAGTAAGGCAATCGTAGATAATTGTTTCACCAGTGTAATGGTTGTAAAATAAATAGAAAATAGATGTGTTTGAAGTATAGATATGCTTTAAATATAAATGCGCCTGAAGTCTAATCACCTAATTGTAGGATCGATTAATAGACCGAGGGCGTTTTTTTTTCGTTGTTGATTAAGTAAACAAAATTATATATAAATAATTTGAAATACAAATCTTGAGTCTTTAGTGGAATTTACTAAATGAAAAAAAAAGAATAATCCGGTGCTTTTAGCAAATAAAAAGGAATAAAAAAAACTCCGGGAATCTTACTATGCAGGCGAGTCTAAAAGGTTATGAAGATGAATAATACCCCGTTGGTAAAAAAGAGAATAGATGTTTGTTAACTTCTTAGTGAAATTGTTGTGAAATATTTCTAAAAACTCTGAGAATTAAGAATAAAAGTTGTTAAATAGTACCAAAAGATCTTTTGCTATAATGTATATAAGTTGAAAACTGAGAATTTTAAAAATATTAAGTAAAAGTTTAGTAATGTTTATTGCAAAACATGGAGGTGTTTAGATGAAATCCTTTGAATATTTCAAAGTGAAAACGGTAGCAGAAGCCATTGACCGATTAAAAGAAAATCCCGACGGCAGTCATATTCTAAACGGCGGAACGGATTTAGTTCTCCGGATGAAAGAAAACCATCTACACCCGGATCGGATCATAGATATTCGGGGAATTGAAGCCTTATCAGAAATTAGTTTTTCCAAGGAAGAGGGTCTTTTTGTAGGGGCCTGTGTTCCCTTAGGAGAGATGGCACATCATAAAAGTGTGATGGAGCATTACTCAATGCTGGCCGATGCAGCGGAATTGGTAGGCTCGGGACAAATTCGAAACGTAGCAACCATGACCGGTAATTTATGTAATGCATCGCCCTTAGCGGATACGGCGACTCCGGCTCTTGTTTTAAAAGCGATAATGATTGTCGAGGGCTTAGACGGAGAAAAAGAAATACCGGTAAATGAATTTTTTAAGGGGGTTCGACGCACCGCTTTAGAGAAAACCGATCTGGTAATAGGAGTACGAATACCCTTCGAGGAGGGGTTACAAGGAAGTTTTCAAAAGGCATCCAGAAGAAAAGATGTGGACCTTTCTACGGTTTGTGCCAGCGGAGTGAAAATTGGAGACGAATACCGATTTGCCTTAGGGGCTGTGGCGCCAACTCCGGTTCGATTACCCCAGGTTGAAAATTTTCTAAGGGGAAAAGAAATCAATCGGGAAACGATGAAACAAGCCCTGGAACTGATCGAAAATGAGATTTCTCCTATAGATGATGTCCGTAGCACAAAAGAATTCAGAATACATCTTGCGAAGACTTTAGTGCAACGATGTCTTGAACAAATGGCGTAAACGGAGGTGTAGTAGATGAAAATTAAATTCACGTTAAATCAGGAAATGATAGAGCATGAAGTAGTACCCAATAAAACTCTAGTCAAAATGTTACGGGAAGATTTTGATCTGACGGGAGCCAAAGAGGGTTGCGGTGGGGGAGAATGCGGTGCATGCACCATTCTTTTTAATGGCAAGCCGGTCACATCCTGCCTTATGTTGGCGGTGCAGGCAGACGGCCAGGAAATCACAACAATTGAAGGTTTATCCCAAGGAAATGAGTTGGATGAACTCCAAAAAACATTCATTTCTACCGGCGCTCTCCAGTGCGGATACTGCACTCCCGGTATGATTTTGACTGCAAAAGGATTATTAGCGGAGAATCCGGACCCCACAAGAGAAGAGATTAAGACGGCGTTAAGCGGTAATTTATGTCGGTGTACCGGATACAAGCGAATCATTGAAGCGGTAGAACAAGCAGCAAAACAATACCGGTAAAGGAGGGACCTTAAATGAAATACGTTGGACAAAGTGTAAAACGGGTTGACGGAATAAAAAAGGTCACAGGAGACTTGAAATATGTGGACGATATAAAACTCCCAAGAATGCTTTATGCAGGGGTGAAAA
>SLKF01000091.1 GCA_007134725.1 Clostridiales bacterium
AATATAGATTGATTTTTCCGTAGGTTTTGATCGTTATTTTATCCATCTTTCAACGCCCCCATTGTGTCATGAATTTAATGTTTATTATATCTTAAAACCGGGGACTTGTAAAAAAAAATTGAAAAAGCTCTCTTCTCCAAAGTGGGAAGAGAGCTTTCTTTTTCAGCTTTTTTCATTATACTGATGAATGATTATCGACTTACAATAATCGTTCCGGTTTTCCCTTCAATACCTTCCTTTGCTTTTTCCAAAGAAGTGATTAAGGTTTTCCGGCCCGGTTTCGACTCCACAAACTTCATGGCGGCCTTTACCTTGGGCAGCATAGACCCGGGAGCAAAGTGCCCTTTTTCCATATAGACTTTTACTTCCTCGATGGTCACCTCGGATAATTCTTTTTGCTCCGGGGTACCAAAATTTATCGCAACTTTTTCTACGGCGGTTAGGATAATGAGCATATCCGCATCCAAAATTTCCGCGATTTTTTCCGAAGCAAAGTCCTTATCGATGACAGCAGGAACCCCTTCTAAGACACCGTTCCCACGATCAAGTACGGGAACGCCGCCACCACCAACGGTGATTACTACGTGACCGTTATCCACAAGGGTTCGAACGATCGGTGCTTCCACTACATCTACGGGCTCCGGTGAAGCCACTACCCTTCGGTACCCCCGTCCGGAGTCTTCTTTCATTACAAAGCCCATTTCTTTTTCCAGATTTTTCGCCTCTTCTTCATTAAAGAAGGATCCTATGGGTTTCGTTGGATTTTGAAAACCGGGATCTTTTTCATCCACAACTACTTGGGTTACCACGGTTCCCACGGCTTTATCAATATCCCGTTTAACCATTTCTTCGCGAATCGCCTGTTGTAAATGGTACCCGATATAACCTTGAGACATGGCACCGCATTCAGGAAACGGCATGATGGGTAGCTCTTTATTTGTAGCTTTTGCCGCTTCGTAGGTGGCCACCAGTTGTCCCACCTGAGGACCATTCCCGTGGGCGATGATTACTTCATGACCATCCTCAATCAAATCCACGATGGGTTTTGCGGTTTCCTTCGCCGTTTTCATCTGGGCTTTTGCGGTGGTATCTTTCGGATCTGCCTGAAGAGCATTCCCTCCCAGAGCAATAACAATTCTGCTGTTTTTATTAACCATATTTGTTCGCTGACAATACTGTCAGCTTCCTCCCTTCTCGATTCCAAGAATCCTGTTTTTTTCGAACTTGTAAAACAGGAACACTTCTATACATCCAGAAGTGTTCCCGTTTTTTCAAACAATTTCACGGACTGGTAATCTAGCCCATGGTTGCTACCATTACGGCTTTAATGGTGTGCATTCGGTTTTCTGCTTCATCAAATACCACGGAATGTTTTGAACGGAATACCTCATCGGTAACTTCCATTGCGGTTAAGCCGAATTTCTCATGGATCTCTTTTCCTACTTCCGTTTCCAGATCATGAAAAGCCGGTAGACAATGCATGAACACCAAATTTTCATTTCCTGTTTTTCCAACCATGTCCATATTAACCTGATAATCCTTTAGTAATTTGATCCGTTCTTCATATTGATCTTCTTCTCCCATGGAAACCCATACATCGGTATAGATTACATCCACATCTTTGACCCCTTCTGCCACATCATCGGTTATGGTGATACTTGCCCCGGTTTCTTTTGCAAGCGCTCGCATTTCCCCTACCAGGTCTTCTGCGGGGAACAATTCTTTGGGTGCTACGGCTCTAAAGTCCATTCCCATTTTTGCTGCACCAATCATTAGGGAATTCCCCATATTGTTTCTTGCATCCCCTAGGTATGCAAATTTCACTTTGTTTAAGGGCTTATCCACATGCTCCGTAATGGTCAGTAAATCCGCAAGAATCTGGGTTGGGTGATATAAATCCGTAAGTCCATTCCAAACCGGGATCCCTGCATGCTTTGCCAAAATATCTACGGTTTCCTGCTTAAATCCTCGAAACTCCATTCCGTCATAAAATCGACCCAGGACTTTTGCGGTGTCTTCTAAGGATTCTTTCTTTCCCATTTGTGAGTCGCTGGATCCCAGAAAAGTTACATGGGCTCCCTCATCCAAGGCCGCAACTTCAAAAGCGCAACGGGTTCTTGTAGAGGCTTTTTGAAACAAGAGCACCACATTTTTCCCATCCAAGGCCTTTTCTTTACTTCCGGTTCGTTTCTTGGCTTTGAGATCCTTGGACAGATCCAACAGGTATTGAATTTCTTCCGGAGTGAAATCCTTTAAGGTCACAAAGTTTCTTCCTTTTAAATTTACTGGCATGGTTCATTCCTCCTTGGTTTTTGTAAGTATCCTTACTTATTTGCTTGATTTATTTCAAATCTTCTCTTACTAAGGGCATAGACATGCATCTTGGGCCACCCCGGCCTCTAACAAGTTCCGAACCTTCGATTTCTACGACTTCAATGCCGTGACTGCGAAGGGTCTTATTGGAGACTTCATTTCGATTGTAGGTCACCACAACCCCGGGAGCAATGGCTAAGGTGTTGGTGCTGTCGTTCCATTGTTCTCTTGCTGCCGTGATGGGGTCTCCGCCTCCACTCTGAATGAGGGTTACCGAGGGCAGTTTTAAAACATCCTGCAGGGCTTCTTTCAAGCTGGGTTTCTCTTTTACAGAAAGCCCTTTTTTCCCGGGAGTGATTTCATACGCTCTGAGTGCTTTTTCAATTCCGGGATAGATGGTAAACTTGTCGTGGTCCACCATGGTAAACACCGTATCTAAGTGCATATAGGCTCGGGTAAAGGGGATTTGTATGGCCAGTACCTTTTTTACCGGGGACTTGTCGAAAAGTCGTTCAGCAATAATTTCCACAGCTCTTGCAGAGGTTCTTTCACTGACTCCTATGGCCACCACTTCATCACTGAGAACTAAAACGTCTCCGCCTTCGATACTGCTTTTTTCTTTGTAATCGTACCAAAGGGGGGTCTCTTCTTTTTTTATTAAGGGATGATATTCATATACATATTGTAAAAACATGGTTTCCCGATCTCTGGCAGGCGTATTCATTTTGCTGATGCTTAAACCATCTCCAATCACCGCTCCCGGATCTCGAGTGAAATACAAATTCGGAATCGGATTGATGTAAAAGGGATAGTCCCGTTGAATATAATCTCCCAGGCTCCGTTTTTCCTGGCCGGAATTTAATTCCGATTTCAATAGCCCGGATATGGCAATTTCCACCAGTTCCCCTGCTGATTTTCCTTGCAGGAACTGTCGGATTTCCTCATTAATACGATCATTGTCTTCTCCTGCGATTTCGATAAGCTCATCAATGAAATTTTTCTTGACCTGTTCATCTTCCAAAACTTCTTCTAAGAGTTTTTCATAATAATACACCCTGGTTCCTCGATCCTCCATTACCTTAGCGAAGGCATCATGTTCTTTTTGCATTTGGTATAACCAGGGAATATCATCAAACAAAAGTTCTTCCAGATAAGCAGGGGTCAATCGTTCCAATTCTTTCCCCGGACGATGAAGCATAACGGCTTTTAGCTTTCCAATTTCTGAGGTTACATGTAAAAAACCTTTTGAATTTGTCACAGTAAAGCTCCTTTCTCTCATAGGATTTGAACTTGGTATCATAAGGTCTTATCTTTCTTTCATCCTTCTTACCTATTCTTGCTTTTCTTGCTTAGTTACAGTATATATTCCATTGATGCATAAATCAAGTGGCTAATTTTGTGGCTTTTCATTGGTTTTATACAGCCACTGTATATTTTTGCATTCCCTTTGCCCAATTTGTTTTTACTTTTGCTCATAGAGGGTTTTTTCGATTGTAATTTTACAATATCATGAATAAAGATAATTTGGAATTCATATTCATAATTTAGAATTTTTAAAATAGTTTTTTTCCAAGAAAAAACCACCTATTATTAATAATAGGTGGTATGCATTAATTAACCTCAATCGGTTCGTGTTGAGTGCTGAATGTCAATTCTACTGTGGAAGTCAATACATCCGAATAGCTGTAACAAATTCTTCTGTCTGCGTCAAATTCGCCTTCAATTTTAACGACGAATATACTCGGATAGGTGCTCTCTAATACGCCTTCTTTCACCATCACTTTCTTTCGGCCTTTGTCCGCTTTCAAGGTAACTTTCTGACCGATGTAACCTGTAATGTTCTTTCTGATTTGATCTAACGTATTCCCGTTCGCCAAAGAACCACCCTCTTTCAAATGATTAACGCATATCTACATTCCTATCTTACCATATAACATGGGTTTTGTCAAATGAGTAAACTAATAGTTTACATCGATCCACACTATTTGTCAAACTTATTCTTAAAAAAAAGACCCAATTATTTTTGGGTCTTAAAAAAAAAGATTTTAACACTATTTTTTAACGGTTAACAACCGCCGCCAGCGGCAGACATGTAAACCACAAATCCTTTTCTCAGCATGCCGCTCTTGTAATCCACAGTGACACCTTCGATTTGTCGATCTAATTCTTTTTCCACTAAAAAGCGGTATCCTTCAACTTCTTTAATATTATCGTCTTCTTTTGACTCGTCCAGAGTCATTCCAAAAGTTGGGCCGCCTCACCCGACACCTTGCACAAAAATTCTTAGATGTTTATTGTCAGAGTTTTGGTTTTTAAGTTCATTCTTTGCATTTTCTGTAAGTCTTATATCCATAATAATCCTCCTTTTTCAATACCCCCTTACCAGGGGGTTTTCTTTATTATAAACTGTTCCTAGCTAAAAGTCAACCGCCGGGATATTTCGGGGTTATTACATTACTACCCTTATCTCGAATCCTGTAAACGGTTTGACCGATTCCCCTTTTTGGGGAAATTTCTAATTAAATGCCCAAATGAATCTTCTTACAATTCGGATTAGCGCAAATTCATTGAATTATAAAAGATTTTATAGTATGATAACATAAAGTATAAAATGTGAAATGTTTATCCTTTAGCTTTTAAAATATAGAAAAGGGGGTATGGATAATTACGTATTAAAATATGTTCAAAATAAAATTTTATAAGGAGGTAACTTAATGAAAGAAAAGAAAAAAGCAACCATCGGCCATGCCCTAATACCCATTGTATCATTAATTGTTTTTTTATTGGTCGGTATTGTATTCCTTGGGGCGGACCCCCATATTCCATTACTACTCGGGGTAATTGTTGCGGCATCCGTGGCGATTTTTGCCCTGAATTACACCTGGGAAGAGGTGGAAAGCAGTATTGTGGATGGAATTAAACTGGCCATGCAGGCCATTGTCATCCTCATGATTATCGGTACCTTAGTAGGAACCTGGTTACTTAGCGGAACCGTACCAACCCTGATTTATTACGGTCTGCAAATTCTGTCTCCGGGAATTTTCCTGGTTGCAACCTTACTTATCTGTTCCATTGTTTCCATTTCTGTAGGAAGCTCCTGGACCACGGTTGCTACCATCGGGGTTGCCCTGATGGGCGTAGGACAGGGTCTTGGAATCCCCGTTGGAGTAGTTGCCGGTGCCATCGTATCGGGAGCCTACTTTGGGGATAAAATGTCTCCCCTTTCCGATACAACCAACCTGGCTCCTGCCATGGCAGGGGGCGACTTATTCAGTCATATCAAGTATATGTTCTGGACCACCGGGCCCGCCTATGTTATTGCCTTAATCATTTTTGGTATAATGGGAATGACTTATGCCGGTGGAGATATTGATACCGAACGTATCAGTTCCATCACCAATGCCTTAGCGGATAATTTCAACTTATCTCCCTTACTGGTGATTCCTCCCTTACTGGTTATTGTCATTGTAATCTTTAAAGTACCGGCGATTCCCGGACTCTTGGCAGGAACTTTCCTTGGAGGGCTTTTCGCTTTTATTTTCCAGGG
>SLKF01000163.1 GCA_007134725.1 Clostridiales bacterium
ATTTAGGGGGCGTACTGGTTTCGACGGGGGTCTGTATCCATCAGTAGCGAGTCGTGTTTTGCTCTTTCACACGTAAAAAAACTGAGCACTAAATATAAACGCAGATAATAATAATTACGCATTAGCTGCCTAATTTATTAGGTAGCCCGTCTCTTCTAAGTTCCCACAGCTTAGGAACAGACGTCAACCTATGTGGGGAACGACTGAACGGATGTCTTGACGTTTAAGTTGTACAATTAAGACTAGCCGATCTTAAAGCCTGTTACTAGGCGTTTTGAAAGGCGAAACTCAAATTAGTAACTGCACTCGGAGAAGCTGATGGTGAAGGGCTTTCGGACGTGGGTTCAATTCCCACCGCCTCCACCAATTTAAAAACCATGCATTATGGTAACCCATAATGCTTTTTTATTGTCAGGAACCAACCCTATAGAAGTAACATCATGAGATTTACAGTCAGTATTGGTTCTCAAAACCATTGTAGCGGTTCACCTAGACTACAAGTATTCTTAACTACTTAATAGAAAAGAGAAGAGGGGTTTTATGGCTAAAAAAGAAGAAATGCTACCGATCCTTTCGGGATTGCTAGTTGCAGTAATATTCGGGTTTTCCTTTACCTTTACAAAAGGAGCTTTAGAAATACTGGATCCCTTTCATCTATTAGGACTTCGTTTTCTATTTGCCAGTTCATTATTATGGGTTCTTCGACTCTTTAAAGTAATCAAGATTGATTTTTCCGGACGGAGAATTAAACCATTATTCTTTTTAACCCTATTTCAACCGGTATTATACTTTATCTGTGAAGTCACCGGGGTGGACATGACCTCGGCGTCGGAAAGTGGGATGATGATTTCATTAATTCCTGTAGTAGTAGCAATTCTTGGCGTAATCTTTCTCAAGGAAAAACCAAGCTCCAAACAGTGGATATTCATTTTCCTTTCTGTTGCAGGGGTGATCTTCATCACAATTATGCGGGGGAGTGAAGTCGAGGGGAATTTCATAGGTATGCTGGTGCTTTTGGGGGCGGTTTTTTCCGCAGGAGCCTTTAATATTTTATCAAGAAAATCCTCTTTGTATTTTAATGCCATAGAAATTACATTTTTCATGATGATGGTGGGTCTTGTGGTTTTTAATGGAATATCGGTAACGGATCATGTAATAAAAGGAACTCTAACTTCTTATTTTTCACCGCTGCTGAATCCCAGTGCATTTTTCGCTGTGGCCTATTTAGGAATTCTATCTTCCGTTGTGGCCTTTTTCATGCTGAATTTTATGCTATCCAAAATTGAAGCAACAAAGTCTGCTGTTTTTGGTAATCTAGTAACCGTGGTATCAATTATTGCAGGCATACTGGTTTTAGGAGAACCTTTTTACTGGTTCCATGTTGTGGGAGCAATCCTGATTTTACTTGGAGTATGGGGCACAAATTATTATGGAATTAAGCTCCCTAATACGGAGATGGACAACTAAAATTGAATTTTTCTCTGGAGTTTTAATTGATTTATTCTGATAACTTTGTTATAATCAATTTTATACAGTTGAATCTAATAATGCGATGATTGGAAGTAGTAGGTAATCTCTTTGTTTTATAGAGAGCCATAAAGGGTGGAATGTGGCAAACAAAGATACCGAACTCGTCTAAGGAGCAGTTTGGCTGAAATTAGTAAGCCAAACCGGTTACGGACCGTTAATCGAAGAGTGGATAAATGTATATAGCATTTATCAATTAGTGTGGTACCGCGAGTCTTCGTCTCTAAATGAGAGGAAGATTTTTTTGATGGAAGAATAAATAATGGAATTATAACTTTTCAGAGGAGGAATAAGAATGAGTACAAACCCAAGCTATAACCCGGAATCCATTGAAGAAAAATGGCAAAAACGATGGGAAGAAAAACAAGTATTTCATGTAAAAGAAAGTGATGACCGTCCGAAGTTCTACGCTTTAATTGAATTTCCCTATCCTTCAGGACAAGGACTTCATGTAGGTCACCCAAGACCTTATACGGCCTTGGATGTGGTGGCAAGAAAAAGAAGGATGCAAGGGTATAATGTTTTATTTCCCATGGGTTGGGATGCTTTTGGACTGCCTACAGAAAATTACGCTATAAAAAATAAAATTCATCCGGAAAAGGTTACTAAAGACAATGTGGCACGATTTAAGGCGCAACTGCAATCTTTAGGATTTTCCTTTGATTGGTCCAGAGAAATTAATACCACAGACCCAAGTTACTATAAATGGACACAGTGGATTTTTCTAAAACTCTTTGAAAAAGGATTAGCCTATAAACAGGAAATCCCCATTAATTGGTGTACTTCCTGTAAAGTCGGATTGTCTAATGAAGAAGTGGTACAGGGTGGCTGCGAGCGTTGTGGCGGTGAAGTAGTACAAAAGGTGAAGAATCAGTGGATGTTAAGAATCACTGAATATGCTGAAAGACTGATTAATGACCTGGATGAAGTGGATTATATTGAACGGGTAAAAACTCAGCAAAAGAACTGGATTGGGAAATCTGAGGGAATGGAAATAAAGTTTACTATTGAAGGAACTGAAGAAGCCTTAAAGGTATTTACTACTCGACCGGATACTCTTTTTGGCGCCACTTACATGGTGATTTCTCCGGAACATCCTATACTGAACAAGCTTAAAAGTCAAATTAAGAACTTTGATGAAGTTCATCGTTATCAACATGAAGCTGCAAAAAAATCGGATTTTGAGCGAAGTGAGCTGGTAAAGGATAAAACTGGAGTACAGTTAGAAGGTATTAGAGCCATCAATCCTGTATCGAAAGAAGAAATGACTGTATGGATCTCTGATTACGTGTTGATGAGTTACGGAACCGGTGCAATTATGGCGGTACCGGGCCATGATACTCGAGACTGGGAATTTGCAAAAAAATTCAACCTTCCTATTAAAGAAGTTGTCAAAGGAGGAGATGTTACAAAGGAAGCCTTTACCGATGTGGATCAGGGTATTCTTATAAACTCCGACTTTATTAATGATCTAAAACCCCAGCAGGGGATTGAAAAAATAAACAACTGGTTAACAGACCGAGGTCTTGGAGAGAAAAAAGTGAATTATAAACTTCGAGACTGGGTATTTTCCCGACAACGATATTGGGGGGAGCCAATCCCACTGGTTGATTGTGAGGATTGTGGATGGGTGCCGATTCCTGAAAAAGAACTTCCTCTGGAGTTGCCGAAAGTGGAAAACTATGAACCCACCGATGATGGTGAATCTCCTTTAGCTAATATTAAGGATTGGGTAAAAACTACTTGTCCTTCCTGCGGAAAAGAGGCAAGACGAGAAACCGATACCATGCCGCAGTGGGCCGGTTCCTCCTGGTATTATCTTCGGTACATGGATCCAAATAATGATGAAGCCCTAGCCTCTAAAGAAAGACTGGATTACTGGCTACCGGTGGATTGGTATAATGGAGGTATGGAACATACCACACTTCATTTACTGTATTCAAGATTTTGGCATAAATTCTTATACGATATTAATGTTGTACCCACAAAAGAGCCTTACAATAAACGAACTTCCCACGGGATGATTCTTGGAGAAAACAACGAGAAAATGTCCAAATCCAAAGGAAATGTGGTAAATCCTGATGATATTGTAGAAGAATTTGGAGCCGATACTCTTCGAGTCTACGAAATGTTTATCGGAGACTTTGAAAAGAGTGTACCCTGGTCTCAAAACGGGGTAAAGGGCTGCCGAAGATTTTTAGACCGGGTATGGAAAGTGCAAGATATGCTGGTAGAAGGAGATGCCTTCTCAAAAGATCTGGAAGTGAAAATGCATCAAACGATAAAGAAGGTAAGCGAAGACTACGAAAACTTAAAATATAATACCGGTATTGCAGCGCTGATGACACTAATTAATGAGTTTTATAATCTCGGCAGGGTTACAAAAACCGAATTTGAAACCCTATTGATCCTTCTAAACCCTGTGGCCCCTCATATTACAGAAGAGTTATGGGAAAGCTTAGGATACAGTGAGGGAATCGTAGAACAACACTGGCCTACCTGGAATGAGGAAAAGACTGTGGCTAAATTCATTGAAATTGCGGTACAAATCAACGGTAAAGTACGAGGGACTATAGAAGTAGAGCCCGATGCAAAAAAAGAAACTGTAGAAAAAATGATTAAGGAATCAGAAAGTATCAAAGAATACTTGGATAACCGACAAATTGTTAAAGAAATCTATGTTCCCGGTCGAATTTATAACATCGTAGTGAAGGGATAATCTAGAATTAGTATAGCTTTCAAGTAAAAAAACAGATCGGATCATTACCCGGTCTGTTTTTTTATTATATTAAAAACTCAATACTTTCCTTTTGTTTTACTTTTTTTAGAACTTTGTCAATATTTTTGAAATCGCTGTTTAGACTGTAGACTTTTTTGAAGTGTTTCAAAGACTTTTGCGGTTCCTGATTATGATAATAGATGATCCCTAAGTAGTAATGACTCCATAAAGCAATAAAAAACTCAGAATTATCTTTAACACGGTAAAAATCCACAACTTCTTTGCCAAACTCAAAGTCGCGAAAATGAACGATCAAAAACAGTAAATAGACCATGTGTTTATGGGAAGACTCTTCTAAGAAAGATTCTCTGGAAAATTCAAATCCTTTTTTATATAGATCATAAGCTTCATCCAACCGATTCATATGTAAATAGCATTCACCTTGAATAAGTTTAAGGCCATGGTTGTTTGGATATTCTTCAATCAAGCGGTCCAATGAGGATAGACATTTGTTAAAACGTTTCTTTCGATAATATAGTTTGCTTTGCTGTAGTGCGGATAGCAATGGGTCACTTTTCTTTCGCCAGAATACTCTTAAAAAGAGAAGAGCCGCTCCGATAAAAAAGTACATTGGATTTCGAAAACTTAGAAAAATAAGAATTACACCGACAACGCCTAATAAAGATTGCAGAGGATATAAAGAACTCTTTTCCTGTTCAATTTTACTTAAAAAATCTAAAGAAGTTTTCGGTTCACTTAACTGTAAATAAGGATTATCAAATTGTTTTTTCATACAAGCCTCCTAATTAGAAATAAAATCATAGATCACATAAGACACTAATGAATCTATAAGCTTCATTATAATTCCTAAAGAAATAAAATGCAATCAGATTTATGTATTGCAGGGTTTAGTATAGCATCAAAAATTCCTTTGTGTTAAAATGTTTATAGATACTTCTTAGTAGTAATTAGTGAAAAAATAATAGAAAGATTTTATAGGAGGCGCTTACATGTCTTGTAATACCTGCAAAAAAGGTTGTCAGAAAAACGAAACACTATGTCCCTTATGTGATGAGGCTACTCATAAGGTTGTCGCTGATGAAGTATATGGAATGATCAAGGAGTCGGTACAACCCTATGTTCATGGAAACCACTTCCATTTATGTGGTAATGAAGACTGCGAAGTGGTTTTTCATTCTGTGGATTTGGAAGAAATTATTCTCACACAGGATATTAATAAATTTCAACTCCAGGGAAAAAGTAAAGACCGTGAAAGTTTATAAAATGGGAAATACTATAGAAAAACGCAATATCACTCCGGTGATTTTAGCCGGTGGAGCAAACAGTAGGATGGGGAAAAACAAGGCTTTATTAGAGATGAACGATCAGAAAATTATAGAAATCATGGTTCAAAAACTTAAAAAAATATTTTATAAACCCGTGTATATCGTAACAAATCAGCAGGAAATCTACGGCTTTTTAAAAGATGTCTGCTTTGTACCGGATCTTATAAACACAGCTAAAAAAAATTCCTTGGTGGGGCTTTATTCTGGTTTAGCACAGATACCAACAGATCGGGGA
>SLKF01000055.1 GCA_007134725.1 Clostridiales bacterium
ATATTTTGGATATCAATACTGCACTCCAATAAATCCAATCCGTGATTTAAGGAAATCTTTCCTTGGATATCCTCTTCCTTTAGCACCTTTACTTTTTTAAAATCATCGGAATAATAAATGGAAAGGTTGGTTTCACCCTGCAGTTTAGGCAATAAGGTCTCCAGAAAGAAGAAGATTTTTTCTTCCTCTTCAATATAGCATCGTCCTTTTTGTACGTTAAACTCTCCGTCCTCCAGCAACTCTAACAGATGGGTTTCTTTGCTCCCTTCCCGAATCAGAATTTCCTGATGGGATTTATAGCTTTTCGGTTTCTTTTCCTGTTCTGCGGGAGAAAAGGGATTGATCTCTTTGTTCCCGTAAATAAATAACAGCTTGGCCACGACCTTTTTTCGCTCCAGGTCCAAAAATAACTTCGCTTTCAGGGGTACATTGATGATTTTCTTTGCCAACTTATCTTGAATTTGGCAAAAACTATGTTCCTGAAGAACCGGAAGCACTTCGGTGATGAAGGTTTTCGCCTGGGTTTTAGGGATGATCATTCCCTTGTCCCCTTCAATGGTCAAGCCTTTGATTAAAGGGCGAGCCCACTGATTCTCAGGCTCCCGTAAGCTGTAAATACTCCCTTGATAATAAACCAGATTCTCCTGTTCATCCAAAGGAATAATCGGTGTATCCCCAATCTTTGTCAAGGACAGTGTAAGATCCTTCGACAATTCTTTAATCTCCAAGTCCATAGGAATTTCTTCCGTGGAAAATTTCACCCCAGGGTAATATTGATCCTCCAACCAAAATGCGATCCCTTCCTCTGTGGATTCCATACGTTTAAGAAGTCCCTCCAAGGCAAGGTTCCTTAACCTTAGGGTTTTGCCCTGGAAGACCTCGTCCTTCTGATTTTTATACAAGCGGTCTTCTTTATCCGCTCTCATATCTACTAGCAGTCCTAAGTAGTCCATAATTTCTTGATCTTCCCTGCTGAACTTATGAACATTCGGATCATAGGTGAAATTCTTTCCAAACACAACCGTTCTTTCCTTACGGTAATCCTTTAAGAATTCATGAATATCTTTAACGATATAGGTTTTTTCTTCTCCTATACGCAGCTCCATTTGTCCTATTCCTCCATTAACCTTCAACTCCAGCTCAAAATTCAAAATAATTTTCCCTTGTGTCCCTCTTTGCCGATAGGCCTCAATAAAGGATTTTATTTGATTTTCCCGGTTTTTTCCGGGAGCTTCGTATTTCCCAATCAACATCAATAGGGCGGTAATATGCTTGCAGTCTCCATAATAACTATGATAGGCAGGACAGGTGCACCGGGTATTTTTAATTTTTCCCCGATCATCAAACCCCGCTTCCACTTCATACATACTGGTCCCTTGGACTTTCCCTTGAAAAAAACGATAGTTTTCCGTGCTTCGGATTTTTTGTATTTCTCCCCGACTAAAAATTCCCAGGCCTTTTTTGTAGGTCGTATCCAGGGCCCCGCGAAGTCTTAGGGTTTCATCCGTTATATTATACATTTCCTCATCACCTTATTCCTTCTATACTCACTTTATCGAATCATTCATTTACCTAATTCACAAAAATATTCCTTTGAATTTTGCCTAACCTTCATTATACCATCTTTAAAGATTCTATCCAATGCTCTTAGACAAGAAAAAACCGGAGAGGTCTATTCTCCGGTTAAAAATGCTTCTTCTAATTCCCCGATGTTTTCAATTACAGGGTAGTTATTCTCAATAAACTTTTCGTATTCATTATGACTGCCTTTGATCCCCACAAAATAAAACCCGTTATTTTCAGCGAAAAGCATATCCGTAAGGCTGTCCCCTACATATAGCACCTCGTTAGGCTCCAGCTGAAATTTCCTGCAAAATGCCTCCCCCATATGGGGATCCGGCTTTCCCCTGAAAAATCCGTCATCACTGCCAAGGAATTTAAAATAGGATTCAATGCCAAGGAGGTTTACATTGTGCAATGTGGATTCTTTGCTATCCGCCGTCACGATTCCCAAAATATATCCTTTTTGATAAAGTTTTTGAATCGTCTCCAGGGTGTTGGCTAAGGGTGTCACTGTTGCATCGGGCCCTTTGCTATGTCTTTCTAACAGCATACTTAAGGCGTCCTTTGTGATGGGTTTTTTACCAGTTTCTTTTTCCTTAGGCGGTCCTATTACGTCCATCCACTGCATGATAATTTCCTCTACCGGCGCGTATTGAATAAGACTTTCTTTTTCAAAGCCCAGCTCAGTGAAGCCCGAGAGCTTTTTGATCCTTAGAATCTCTTCCTTGGATAATCCGTAGGCTTCTTCCAACTCCTGAAAAATATTTCGAAATACTTTATGCCATGTTTTTTCAAATTCTATTAATGTTCCGTCTTTATCAAATATAATGCCTTTTATTTTCAAGGGTTAAAACCTCCTAAATCTATTTTTATAATGATCACCCTTATAGCTTTTTGAAAATTTCTCCGTGATTATTTCAATGATATCATGTATAATGGGAATTTATAAAGGCTAAAAATAATTCGAACACTTTTAAAAATCAAGGAGGTTCATTATGAAATGGTTCACTAAATATATGCACGGTCGGGCGGGCGGAGATCATTTTTCCATCTTTTTGCTCCTTTTTTCTGTGGTAATCACCTTAATCGGCCGCATTGCAGGAATTTCTATTATTGAAATAGCCAGCTACATTCCATTGATTTTCGGTGTGTATCGAATTTTTTCGAAAAACATCCAAAAACGAAGGATGGAAAACTATAAATTTATGATGAAAGTCAGTCCATTGTATAAGCGGTTTCATAAACTCCTTACCCGTTTACGGTTTTCCAAAACCCATAGGTTTATGCCTTGCACCACTTGCAAATCCATGCTTCGGGTTCCCAAAAACAAAGGAAAAATCCGAGTAACCTGTCCCAGCTGCAAAAACCAGTTTATCCGAAAAACATAAAAAGTCGGAAACCGGTAGGTGAATTTCTAACTCAAGGAAAAAGCGGTCATAATAACTACTAAACCTGGTCATGAGAAATACACTATTAGAAGGAGAGCATCTCTCAATGAACTTAATGAATAAAATCTTAGGAAAAATTCTCTACATCTTCACGAAAGCCTTAGAAGGGATTTTAGATGTCGCCATACGTATTTTAGAAACCATCATCCTGATTACAAAAGGGGTTTCCAGCGGTCTCTTTCTGCTTCTCAGTATGGGCGGTTGTCTCTTCTTTATCCTTTTTGCCATTCCCCTGGGGGTTCGGGTATTAAGCAATCCCTCTGCCTTGGGCATCATCTTATTTCTCCTGTTCTTTCCGGTCCTGGGAGGAAAGTTTCTGACCCAACTGAAAAAACAGAAATTCCTCTATACTTCCTTTCTGTTCAATCTATCGAATCATTTGATCAATCCATCAGCCTATCCCTATAAGTCCTTTTCCACCTACAAGCAAAGCTATGAACAAGCAGAAGAAGATTACAGAAAAGAACAGGAACGTCGGTACTATGAGCAGCAGCAGCAAAAACAGCGTGCATGGAATGAACAGTTCAATCAGGGCCGGTCCCAAGGAAATCAAGGTAGTCGGTTCTACTATCGCACAGGCTCCGGCGGTCAGTGGAGTCACCACCAAGGAGGCTCCAATCATTCTTTTGGCGGTGCACAGGTAAATCATCAGAAAAAATATAAAGAGAGTTTGGATCTCTTAGAGGTTTCTGAGGGCGCCGACGATAAACAACTGAAAATGGCTTACCGAAAAAAAGCAAAAAAATACCATCCGGACATCAATAAGGATTCCAATGCTACACGAAAATTTCAGGAAATAAATGATGCCTACAAATTTTTAAGTGACTATTCCTAGGCAAACGGATACCGCCACCGGACTTCCCGGTGGCGGTTTTACGCTCCTCCCCGTAAAAATGCCCGTCGATATCGTTGTACTGCAGTATCTACGGCTTCCTCTTCTCCTTTGAAAACGATCCGTGTCCGAGGGATCCGTATGTTTTTGTATTCCCGGTCTTTAGAGGTTTCAAGGGCTACTTCCCACTTTTCTCCCAGGTATTTTTCCAGGCAAAGTGGCTTTGCGGCCTTCTCAAAATAATCTTTGATTTCATGATAGGGAATCCCACTCAGGATCACCACTTCTTTCATAATTTCACATCCTTTGAACAGTCATCTAGGGAAGAAAAATCCGAGCTTTTTACAGCAGATCCCGAACATCCAATAGCTCCCCCTGCTGATAGTTTCCGGTCAGTAACAGCTCTTTCACCTTTTCTGCCACAAGTTCAGAAGCCAATAGCTTCCCCTCTTTTTTGTAGTTCTGAAACTTCTCCAATTCCTGGAAATCTTCTTTATCTGAACTTCGAATCTCTTCCTGCATTTTCGTATCCATAATCGCCGGTGCTAAGGATAGTATCTTAACCGGATACTCACTTTTTTCCTGTTCCAGCCCTACGGACTGGGTAAAAAGATTGACCCCGGCTTTTGCTGCGCAGTAGCTGGACCAGCCGTAATGGGGTTTTTTTCCTGCTCCCGAGGAGATGTTAATCACCCCTTTATCTCCCTTAAACCCTTGGGTATGCTTGATAAAAGCAGCGGTTAAAATTAAGGGGGCTCCTAAATTTACATGCAGGTTGTTTAGAATTTCTTCGTTATCGCAGTCTTCTAAGCGTTTAACCGGTGCCAATACCCCGGCATTGTTCACTAAAAAAATTCCCTCCGCTGTAGCAAAATCCATCTTTTGAAATATTTCTTTCATCAAGGTTCTTATTTTGTTATGATCCGCCAAATCAAATTCGAAAAATTCCAGCTTTCCCGGCTTCTGCTCGGCAAAATCCATGAGTTCTTGGTCTTTTTTTCGGGAAATGGAAAACACCCGATGCCCCTCTTCGATTAAGGTTTTGGCTAAGGCCTTGCCTAAGCCTCTGGACGTCCCGGTAATAATAACGTTTTTCATAACGATCCTCTCCTTTATCCTTATTTTGCTTTTTAGTGTAGTGCCTGTTTCTTTTTTGGATTCCGGTGGTTTTAGAAACTATTCTTTATCTACCCCCTATCCTCTACTCTACGCAAAGAACCCCAACTGCTTTGGCTTCCTTATGGGGTATGGCTTCCTTATGGGACCCCTCGCTATTCCCCTACTTTCCTGATATACTTAATTGGATAAAAAAATCTTACGTACGATCAAAGGAGTGAGTTACATGGACGGAACCAAAAGAAGTAATATTACCATTGGCGCTACAGTTCATATTGTTGAAAAACAAAACCAAGGCAATGGAGAATTAACCAAGGGGGTCATTAAAACCATCCTTACAAAATCCCCAAACCATCCCCACGGTATTAAGGTACGATTGGAAAGTGGGGAAGTTGGCCGGGTAAAAGAAGTCCTCTAAGGCTTTTTTTACCCCAAAAAACGACCCCTAAGGGTCGCTTTCATTAGGATATCAGGATTTTCTCCATAGGTTTTGCATCATCTTTTCCATGTTTTGTCTACGTTCCCCGGTCTTTTCTTCATTGATTTTAATATCAATAATATCCCCTTCTTTTGCACCTTCCGGCACCAAAATTTTGGGCATATTGACGGTTTCTTTATTTGCCAGCTCTACCACAACAAAATTTCCTTCAAATCGGTCTATCGTAACCCGCATAATCATCGATCCTTTCCTTAATCTCCCGCTTGCAACTAAAGACCTTTCCTTATCAACGTGTTTTTACTGCGTAATCGTTTGGATAAACACCCGGATAACTTCCGCGCCGCCAATAACGGTTCCCAGAGAGCTTCCCAGATTGGTTAAGGTCACCACCAACA
>SLKF01000029.1 GCA_007134725.1 Clostridiales bacterium
AAAAGATCGGTATCTCCCATATCTTCTACCTTCACTCGACTAAGCATTTGTCTTACGATGACTTCCACGTGTTTATCATCAATGTCTACCCCTTGGAGACGGTACACTTTTTGAACTTCTTTGATGATATAGTTTTGCACGCCGATTTTTCCTCTGATGCTTAGAATGTCATGAGGATTTACGGAACCTTCCGTAATCTCATCTCCTTTTGCAATCATTTGTCCGTTGTCTACTTTAATCCGGGCACTATAAGGAATTTCGTAGATTTTTTCATCCTCGCCGTTTTTAACAATGACTTCCCGTTTTTTCGAGCTCTCTTTGAGGACAATCTCCCCTGCGATTTCTGAAATAATCGCAAGGCCTTTCGGTTTTCTCGCCTCAAAAAGCTCTTCGATTCTTGGAAGACCCTGGGTGATATCGGCCCCGGCTACTCCACCTGTGTGGAATGTTCTCATGGTAAGCTGGGTTCCCGGTTCACCAATAGACTGTGCTGCAATAATTCCTACGGCTTCTCCTACTTCCACAGGTTTTCCTGTGGCTAAGTTTCTACCATAACATTGGGCACACACTCCGTGTTTCGTCTTACAATTTAAAGTGGTTCGGATATTCAGTTCTTCCACACCGGTAGCCACAATTTTTTCTGCCTGTTCTTCCTCGATGAGTTCATTTATTTTCACAATCACTTCACCGGTTTCCGGATTGAGGATATCCTCCGAGGCATGTCGACCTACAAGACGATCATAAAGAGGTTCAATCACTTCATTTCCATCTTTGTAAGCATGGACTACTGTAGAATCTTTGCTTCCGCAGTCCAGTTCTCTTATGATGACATCCTGCGATACATCCACCAGTCGTCTCGTTAGGTACCCGGAGTCTGCGGTTCGAAGGGCGGTATCCGCAAGTCCTTTTCTGGCTCCGTGGGTGGAGATAAAGTATTCCAGTACCGTAAGGCCTTCACGGAAGTTTGCAGTGATTGGCATTTCAACCGTATGACCACTGGCATTTGCCATCAGTCCACGCATTCCACCGAGTTGCCGGATTTGGTTCTTACTACCCCTTGCACCGGAGTGCGCCATGATGAACAGGTTATTCATGCTATCTAAGCCTTCCATAAGCTTATCGGTTATCAGATCCGTAGTCTCCGTCCACGTCTCTATGACTTTATCATATCGCTCTTCATCGGAAATTAATCCCCGTCGATAGGCTTTTTCGAACTTTTCTACTTTTTCTTCCGCTTCTTTTAGTAAAGCTACCTTTGCTTCCGGGACCTCGATATCGGAAACTCCGATGGTAATGGCCCCTTTGGTGGAATACTTGAAACCCATTCCTTTAATATAATCCAGAAGCTTTACGGTTTCATTATTTCCAAGTTTTCTGAAGCATTTTCCAATAATCGTTCCCAGTATCTTTTTATCACACAGAAAATCCACTTCCAAGGCATAGGGATCTTTGTCTCGATCAACAAAGCCAAGAGTTTGGGGTATTTCTTCATTAAGAATGAATCGACCTACTGTGCTTTCCACTATTTTTCCTGAATCATTTCGGTTTAATTTTCTTCTGACTTTGACCCTCGCATGAAGATTGACAAAGCCATTGGCATAGGCCATAATCATTTCATCCTGATCTTTGAAAATCATGCCTTCCCCTTTGACCCCTTTTTCCTCTATGGTTAAGTAGTAAATTCCCAAAACCATATCCTGGGTTGGTGTCGTAATAGGTTCTCCATCCTTTGGTGCTAAGATGTTGTTTGGCGAGAGCATCAAGAAACGACATTCTGCCTGAGCCTCCATAGATAAGGGTACATGGACGGCCATCTGGTCTCCATCAAAGTCCGCATTGTAAGCAGTACATACCAGCGGATGAAGCTTGATCGCTTTACCTTCCACCAGTACCGGCTCAAAAGCTTGGATACCCAATCTGTGTAGGGTTGGTGCCCGGTTCAGAAGTACCGGATGTTCCTTAATCACATCCTCCAGTACATCCCATACTTCGGGTTTTACTTTTTCCACCATTTTTTTCGCACTTTTAATGTTATGGGCATAATCCCCGGAAACCAGCCGTTTCATTACAAAAGGCTTGAACAGCTCTAAGGCCATCGTCTTTGGTAATCCACACTGATAGAACTTCAGATCCGGTCCAACAACGATAACCGATCGTCCGGAGTAATCCACCCGTTTACCTAGTAAGTTTTGTCTGAATCGACCTTGTTTTCCCTTAAGCATATCTGAAAGTGACTTTAAGGGTCGATTACCAGGGCCTGTAACAGGCTTTCCTCTTCTTCCGTTGTCAATCAGCGCGTCAACCGCTTCTTGAAGCATTCTTTTTTCATTCCGAACAATAATATCCGGAGCGCCTAAATCCAATAATCGTTTCAGCCGGTTATCTCGGTTGATCACTCGTCGATATAGATCATTTAAATCCGAGGTAGCAAACCGTCCTCCGTCTAATTGGACCATGGGACGAAGATCCGGTGGAATTACAGGAACCGCGTCCAGTATCATCCATTCCGGTTTGTTTCCGGATTTTCTAAAAGCTTCCACCACTTCTAATCTTCGAATGGTTCGAATTCTTTTTTGGCCGGTGCTTTCTTTCAAGTTTTGTCTAAGTTCCAGGTTCAAACTTTCCAAGTCGATATTTTTGAGTACTTCTTTTACCGCTTCGGCTCCCATGGCAGCTTTAAAGGTGTTGCCATATTTTTCCAAAGCATCGTTGTACTCTTTTTCCATCAAGACTTGTTTTTCCGTTAGTCCTGTATCCCCAGCATCAGTAACAAGATAGGCTGCAAAATACAGTACTTTTTCTAAAGATCTCGGTGACATGTCTAAAATCAGACCCATTCTGCTGGGAATTCCTTTGAAGTACCATATATGAGAAACCGGAGCCGCAAGTTCGATATGCCCCATTCGTTCTCTTCTCACTTTTGCTTTCGTAACTTCAACACCACAACGGTCACACACAACCCCTTTATGGCGGACTCTTTTGTATTTTCCACAATGACATTCCCAGTCCTTCGTCGGACCGAAAATTTCCTCGCAAAAAAGCCCTTTCTTCTCAGGTTTTAATGTTCGATAATTAATTGTTTCCGGTTTCTTTACTTCTCCCCTTGACCACTGTCTAATCTTCTCTGCGGATGCTAAACCTATTTTAATGGATTCAAAATTGTTTAATTCACACAAGGAGTATCGCTCCTTTCATTTTTCAGGATTTTATTATCTCTCTGTAAAAATTACTACTTGTCTTTTTTACTGATATCTTCTACTACTGCTCCTTGAACCATTGCTGCCTTTTCTTTCTGGATATTCAAGGAAACCGGCGCCTCTTCTAAACCAAGGTCTGAACCTTCGCTGTCCAGGCTTTCCCGAATTTCTATTTCCGTGTCACTATCCCGTAAAACTTTAACGTCCAGTGCCAAACTTTGCAGTTCTTTAATTAGCACTTTGAAGGATTCCGGTATTCCTGGTTCCGGCACATTTTCGCCTTTAACAATGCTTTCATAGGTTTTCACACGACCGATCACATCATCGGACTTAACCGTTAAAATTTCCTGCAGCGTATGGGCAGAACCGTAGGCTTCCAAGGCCCAAACTTCCATTTCTCCAAACCGTTGTCCACCAAACTGCGCCTTACCACCTAATGGCTGCTGCGTAACCAGTGAGTATGGACCCGTACTTCTTGCGTGTATTTTGTTATCTACTAAATGGTGTAATTTTAACATATACATGTACCCAGTAGTTACATCGTTATCAAACTTTTCACCGGTTCTTCCATCGATCAGCGGCACTTTACCGGTTTCACTGAATCCTGCTTCTTTAAGGGCTTCCATAATGTCATATTCGTTGGCTCCGTCAAATACCGGGGTTGCAACTTTCCAGTTTAAGGTCTTCGCTGCCAGGCCCAAGTGAATTTCCAGAACCTGACCGATATTCATTCTAGATGGTACACCCAGAGGGTTTAAAACAATCTCTACCGGGGTTCCATCGGGTAAAAAGGGCATGTCTTCTTCCGGAAGAATTCGGGATATTACCCCTTTGTTTCCGTGTCGTCCAGCCATTTTATCTCCTACATTGATTTTCTTTTTCTTGGCAATGTAGACTCTTACAAGCTCGTTTACTCCGGGAGACAACTCGTCTCCGTTTTCCCGGGTGAACACTTTGATATCAATGATGATACCACTTTCACCATGAGGAACTTTTAGGGAAGTGTCTCGAACCTCCCGAGCTTTTTC
Organism: Clostridiales bacterium; assembly: GCA_007134725.1. Lineage (GTDB taxonomy): Bacteria > Bacillota > Clostridia > Peptostreptococcales > T1SED10-28 > Isachenkonia. The sequence goes on from SLKF01000029.1 coordinate 4,226, forward strand.
TCCAAAGATCGCTCTTAGAAGTCTTTCTTCTGCGGTCAGTTCTGTCTCTCCTTTTGGAGTAACCTTACCAACTAATATATCTCCTGAATCCACCTCTGCACCGATGCGAATAATTCCCCGTTCATCCAAGTTTTTCAGCGCATCTTCCGAAACGTTGGGAATATCACGGGTAATCTCTTCCGGTCCAAGTTTGGTATCTCTTGCATCGGATTCATATTCTTCTATATGAAGGGATGTCAGAGAATCTTCTCTTACCAAACTTTCGTTAATCAGTATGGCATCCTCAAAGTTATAACCTTCCCATGGCATGAAAGCCACCAGGCAATTTCTACCTAGAGCCAGTTCTCCATTGTCCGTGGAGGGTCCATCGGCTAAGATATCTCCTTTTTTCACAATCTCCCCTTTGCTGACCAGGGGCTTTTGATTAAAGCAGGTCCCTTGATTGGATCTTTTGAACTTCAATAACTTAAATCGATCTTTGTTGCCGTCTTCCCGCTTGATCACGATTTCCGTAGCACAGGATTTTTCCACAACACCGTCATTCGTTGCAAGGATTACAACCCCTGAATCTTTTGCGGCACGATACTCCATTCCGGTTCCGATTATCGGTGCATCGGTTTTCAGTAATGGTACCGATTGCCGTTGCATGTTGGATCCCATTAGGGCACGGTTCGCATCATCATTTTCCAGAAAAGGAATCATGGCCGTAGCTACGGATACCACTTGCTTTGGCGATACATCCATGAAGTCCACTTCATCTCGTGGGACAATATCAATGGCCCCATTATAGGTTCGACTGGTTACCTTACTGTTTACAAATCGTCCTTCTTCATCTAAAGGTTCATTCGCTTGAGCAATAATGACTACATCTTCATCATCCGCCGTTAAATATTGTACTGTTTCCAAAACGATATTGGTTTCCTTATCCACGACTCGATAAGGGGATTCTGTAAAACCATATTCATTAATTCTTGCAAAGGAACTTAAAGAGTTAATAAGTCCGATATTCGGTCCTTCCGGAGTCTCAATAGGACACATTCTTCCGTAGTGGGAATGATGAACATCCCGAACAGCGAATCCTGCCCGTTCTCTCGAGAGACCACCGGGTCCAAGAGCGGATAGTCTTCTTTTATGGGTTAGCTCCGCTAAGGGATTGGTCTGGTCCATAAATTGTGATAACTGGGAACTTCCAAAAAACTCTTTAATAGAGGCGGCTACCGGTCGAATGTTGATTAATGCTTGTGGGGTTACGGTTTCCACATCTTGAATCGTCATTCTTTCCTTTACGACACGTTCCATTCTTGAAAGACCGATCCGGAACTGATTTTGTAATAGTTCCCCCACCGATCGAAGTCTTCGATTTCCCAAGTGGTCAATATCATCAACATTACCGATTCCATGAATCAAGTTAAAAACATAGTTAATAGAAGCTAAGATATCGGATTGAATAATATTCTTGGGAACCAACTCCCGTCTCCGATCTTTTAAAGCTCCTTTGAGTTCTTTTTCTGTTGTAGCGGTGTCGATAATCTCTTTGAGTACCGGATAATAAACCTTTTCTCGAAG
>SLKF01000010.1 GCA_007134725.1 Clostridiales bacterium
ATATAAGTTTTTCGGTTTTTTTCTTTGGTCTGCTGCTGGGTCTTCTCTGGGGAGTACCGAAGGGGATTTTGGATCGGAAAAAGGCCCATAAAAAAGGGACTTTTAAAACACTGCAAAAAATCCTTCCTTTTTCTCTGCCGGAGATTCTGGTGGTGCTCAGTATTCAGATGCTTGGGGCTTATCTGTACCGAAATCAATGGTCCCCTATACCCCATGCAGGGTATAGTAGTTGGCTGAATATGATCTATCCCATATTGGCAATTTCTGTGCTTCCCGGTGCCTTAATCGCAAAAACCACAGCGGAAGCCATACAGGAAATGGCCAAACAGCCTTATATTCTAGTGGCCAGGGGAAAAGGTTGCAGTCCTTACCGCTTACTGCGAGTCCATTATTTACGGGGAATCCTGTTGGAAATTCTAGGCGCTTTTCCGACGATTCTGGTCATGATGTTCTCCAGTCTGGTGATTATTGAACGAATGTTTTATTTTCCCGGGCTGACCTATTATTTAGTGGAGTTCTATACAAATTCAATGGGGAACGTTCATCGAGCGGGTATCGGTTTTACCCTGTTTATTGTAGCCCTGGGCGTTTTTTATTTCATCATTTTTCATGTTGCGGAATTTATGAAGTCCTGGGCGCTACCCAATAGAGAAAAATTGTAAATTTTCAAAGAGCTTACGGAGAAAAAAACCTTCTGAGAAGTGTGAACTCCTAGAAGGTTTTAACGTGCCTTTGTTTATTATAGGATATTATTCTTCGGGCTCAAACATACTTTTGTCTACGCCACATTCGGGACATACCCAATCTTCCGGTAAATCATCAAATGAAGTTCCGGGATCAATTCCTGCATCCGGATCTCCAACCTTCGGATCGTAAACATAAGAACATGCCAGACATACATATCTTTGCATAGTACATTTCCCCCTTTCAGTGTATTAAATGCTAACAATACTAGGTATACCCACTAGAATAAGCTACTAAACAATCAACTGCCAAAAAAAAACCTTCTAAGAAGTGTAGACTCTTAGAAGGTTTTAACTTGCCTCTTTCAATTACTTGCTATTATTCTTCAGGCTCAAACATGGTTTTGTCGACGCCGCAAACTGGACATACCCAATCTTCCGGTAAATCGTCAAAAGAAGTTCCTGGATCAATCCCTGCATCCGGATCGCCAACCTCCGGATCATAAATATAACCACATGGTACACATACATATTTCTGCATAGTTCATTTCCCCTTTCAGTGTATTAAATGCTAACAATACTAGGTATACCCACTAGAATAACCCACTAAACAAAAAAAAATTAAAATAGGCTACTAAAACCATCGAAAGTAAAATTTTCTTTGATGGAAGTTGAAATCTTTCGGGAACATGATATAATAAAGATGTATTATTTCGGAGCTCTAAAGAAAACCCTGGAATACTTAGATTTTATTAGAAAACAGGAAATAATAAAACGCAAATAATATAGCCCTGATAATAAAAGTAATTAGAAGTAGAAAGAAGGGAAAACAATGACAAAAGCCGCAAGGATTACGATTAAAGATGTGTTACTTAAAAGTCCGAACTTGTTTTTAGGATTTATGTTTTTTGCTGTGGGAATCCTCCTTACCCGGGACGCAGGACTGGGCATGGCTCCCTGGGGAGTTTTTCATGTGGGACTATCAAACTATTTTCCCATCACCATGGGACAAGCCACACAGTTGATGGGGCTCTTAATTTTAACCGTCGCCTTTTTGCTAGGACAAATTCCGGGACTGGCCAGTATTATGAATATGGTTTTTATCGGTATGTTTATTGATATTTTAGATGCCTTAGTAAACATTCCCACTCCGGAGCATCTGCTGGTATCCATTGCCATGATTTTAGTCGGTGTGTTTTTTATCGGTTGGGGAACCTACTTTTATCTACGGGTGGAACTGGGAGCCGGTCCCAGAGACGGTTTGATGGAAGGGCTGGTACGAAAAACCAAACGGCCCATATGGCTTATTCGAGGCATTATTGAAGGCTCCGCCTTATTTCTTGGTTTTTTAATGGGAGGTCCCGTGGGTTTAGGTACGATATTAATCGCTTTAACCTTGGGATTCTCCGTGGAATTTGCCTTTAACGTAGGGGGATATCACTCCAGTACTGCCCGCCATATCAATTTAAAAGAATTGTGGGGAAAGTATCAAGGGGTCGAGACGCCTCTTCCATATAAACAAAATGGTTAACCGGAAGTAAGAAGGAAATTGGTAGAAGAAGAAAAAGCAATAATGAAGAAAAAGCAATAATGAACATAAAAAAGACCTGAGAATTTATTCTCAGGTCTTTTAGCGCGGGAAAAGCTTTTTAGCGATCTCCAGGATTTTTCTGTTTTTTGCGTTATGCGTAAAGGGGATAGGATAAAGCTTCTACAACTTATATTCCGTCAGCTCTTCGCAGTAATGACAACGATATTGGATTTTTCCGTTTTCCACCCGGGTAAACTTCGGTACCGCATAATCGTCCACAGTAGTTACGCAGCGGGGGTTTTTACACTGAAAAAGACCGGTGACTTCTTTGGGAATTTCCAGACTTTGTTTCGAGACGATTTTTTCATCCTCGATGATATTGACCGTAGCATTAGGATCAATGAGGCCCAGCATGGTAAAATCGATATCCACATTATCCTGGATTTTAATGATGTCCTTTTGCCCCAGCTTTTGGCTTGAAACATTGATCAAAAGCACCACGGGGTAATTTACCTTGGCAAGATTGAGTTTTTCGAAAATTTTAATGCCGTTTCCCTTTGAGATATGATCAATTACGATTCCTTTTTGAATTCCTGTTACCTTAAGCATTATCCGCCACCTCCAACAAAATTGAAATTAAGGCCATTCGAACATACACACCAAAGGCTGCCTGTTCAAAATACTTTGCCCGGGGGTCATGATCCACATCATAATGGATTTCATTGACCCTGGGCAGGGGATGCATGACCATTAAATCCGACTTTGCGTCGGAAAGTTTATCTCTTGTAAGAATATAGCTGTCTTTCAGCCGAATGTATTCCTCTTCGTTTAAAAAACGTTCCTTTTGAATTCGGGTCATATACAGGATATCCGCCTCTTCAATGCAGTCATCCAAATCCGTATATTCGGTGATGGACACATCATAGGTATCCAATAGATAATCTTTCAGGTGTTTGGGAATTTTAAGCTCCGGAGGTGAAATCAGATAAAAGGAAATGTTCTCGAAACGACTGAGGGTTTTCAGTAAGGAGTGTACGGTTCGACCAAATAATAAGTCTCCGCAGATGGCAATTTTCAAGTTGCTGATATGGCCTTTGAAATGTTTGATGGCAATAAGGTCTGTTAAAGTCTGGGTAGGATGTTGATGCCCTCCGTCACCACCGTTGATTACCGGCACCGTAGCGTATTCGGAAGCCAGTTTAGGCGCTCCCTCCATAGGATGACGCATCACTAAAGCATCACAGTAATCATCCAGAACGCGAACGGTATCTGCGAGACTTTCTCCTTTTTTAACGGCAGAGGTATTGGCATCGGAAAATCCGAGGACCTTTCCTCCAAGACGTAACATAGCGGATTCAAAACTAAGGCGGGTACGGGTGCTGGGTTCATAAAACAGGGTGCCAAGGATTTTTCCTTCGCAAAGACGGGCGTAGGGTGCGGGGTTCTTGTGGATTTTCAGACCGAGATCGATCACCCGGTTGATTTCCTCCACGGTAAAGTCGTTGGGGTCTACTAGATGTTTGACAGTTTTATTCATTATTATTCCTCCCTTTGAAGTTGTTTAGGGAGCTGAACTCCCTTTTTAGTCTCTCAGGACTAAATTAAAGGCTTGCGTTTCTAAAAATATAACAGATCTGAAAAGGTCTGTCAATGAAATAATTCCTTGTTCAAAAGAATTGTGATATTATGGAATAAGTAGAAAATTTCTAAAATTAGGTTTGCAAGTGGATGCAAGCCATGGGTTTAAATATGATATAGGAGAGGCTGCTATGAACTCCCAGAAAATAGAAAGTGAGTTTTTACGAATTTCCCGCATTCTTAATCGACAACATAATAAAAATCAGGGGATTGAACTTTTGGGGAGATATATTAAATCCCGTTTTGGTGCAGACGTTTTATTCTATGATTTTAAAGTGGATAAAAATCAAGCGGTGGTCAATAAAGTTTCCAATGATCATGAAAGCTCTGGAACTCCAATGCCCATTGAACGACCCCTAGAGGATTACCGTAACCCCCTACTGTTAAAGGGGAAAGAAGAAATTGATCCTTATTTCGGTGACAGCCGAAGGATTTTTTTAATGACCGGGGTTTATGCAATCCCCGTGGTTACCCGGGGAGAATTTAATAATCTTCTGCTTTTGTATGTAACCGGAGAAAAAGAAATCTCTCTAGAGGTCCAAGCCATTGGAAAATATGCCGCAAAGGAATTGGTAGCATTTTTGTCCCGGGTTAAAAAGAGCAATCAGTTTTGGGAGCGGATGATTTTTCGTACGAATTATCTGGAAAACATTCTCCTTTTTCAAAACAGTGAGGCGGACTTAGATAAGATTATGAAGGAAATCGTGGAAAACATTCCGAAAGCCATCGATATGAAAAAATGTTCCATTGCCTTACTGGATAAAGAAAAGGAATACCTCCTACCCTATTATTCCAATTTTTTAAAGCACAATCCAGGTTTGAAATACCCTATGGATAAAGGGCTTACGAAAGATCATACAGGAATTTTAGCTATGGAAAAGAAAGAGCCGATCATTGTCTATGATACAAGGAAGGATCCGAGATGCGATCCGGAGCTGGCAAAAGAGCTCAATGTCTACTCTAATGTTACCTTGCCCATATTAAACCTTCAGGGGGAGCCCTTAGGGGTAATGTATGTGGATAATGAACAATATGAGATTTTCACTACCGAGCAGATTCAGTTTCTGAAAATAATCGGGAAACATATCGGTTTGATCCTGACAAACCTGGATTATATTGATCGTTTGCACTCCGAGGTGCGGACTGATGGACTTACAGGGTTATACAATAGAGAAAGCTTTTGGATACTCTTTCAGGAATATCAGAAGACCTTGAAAAAAACCAAGGCATCCTTTGCGCTTTTGATGCTGGACATTGATGATTTTAAAAAGATTAATGATACCTATGGACATGTATTGGGGGACTGTTTTATCAAAGCCATCGGCGCATCCATGGAAGAAAGTCTTCGGGGAGAAGATCTTGTGGGACGCTATGGGGGAGAGGAATTTATCATTCTCCTAAAAGACATCGATGAAGAGGGGGCTTTTCGTATCGGGGAGAGAATACGAAAGAATATTGAAACTATCCGCATACAGGGTATTTCCACAACAATATCCATCGGCATCGCTATTTATCCTGAAGACAGTAAAATCGGTGAGAATCTCTTAAAAGTTGCAGACAAGAATTTGTATAGAGCGAAAATAGAAGGAAAGAACAGAATTGTCCCTGGGTATATTGACAAAATGTAATTTTCATACTACTATAAAATTACCCCCCTGAGGGTAGGGATAAGAAAGGATTGTGATGATCATGTCGGATAAGGAATCTAAAAAAGCGGTAATCAATCGCCTGCGAACCATAAAAGGCCATATTCAAGGGATAGAAAAAATGGTGGAAGAGGAAAAAAACTGCCAGGATATTCTCTTACAGGTAGCGGCGGTAAAGTCCTCTCTGCAAAAGGTAGGAATCGTCATTATGGAGAATCATACAAAAACTTGCTTGATGGATGAAGAATTGGACCGGGAT
>SLKF01000294.1 GCA_007134725.1 Clostridiales bacterium
ACGATTGGAGCCTATGAAAAGTAAGGGACTAAACTAAGCGCAAGGAGGTTTGAAAATGGAATTATATCGATCCCATATACTTGTATGTGGAGGGACCGGATGTGTATCTTCCGATTCCTTGAAAATTGAAGAACGTTTTAAAGAGCTGATTGAAAAAAATGATTTAAAACATGAAGCAAAAGTTGTAAAAACCGGATGTTTCGGACTATGTGAAGCGGGACCAATTGTTATTGTTTATCCTGAGGGGGCTTTTTACAGCCAACTGAAGGTAGAAGATGTGGAAACCATCGTATCAGAGCATTTGGTAAAGGGAAGAATTGTTACGGACTTACTGTATAAAGAATCCTACAAAGAAGGAGAAATGCAGTCCCTTAACGATGTGGGCTTTTATAAGAAGCAAGAACGGGTGGCTCTTAGAAACTGTGGGGTAATCAATCCCGAGGTTATTGAAGAATACATTGCCTATGACGGATATGAAGCCTTAGGACAAGTACTAACAGAAATGAAGCCCGAAGAAGTTATTCAGATTCTTAAAGACTCGGGACTCCGAGGCCGGGGGGGCGGAGGATTTCCCACAGGACTGAAGTGGGACTTTACGGCAAAAGCCGAGGGAGACCAGAAGTATGTTGCCTGTAATGCCGATGAAGGTGATCCCGGGGCCTTTATGGACCGTTCCGTATTAGAAGGGGACCCTCATGTAGTGATCGAATCTATGGCCATTGCAGGATATGCTGTAGGAGCCAATAAAGGGTACGTCTATGTTCGAGCCGAGTATCCTATTGCGGTAAATCGCTTGCAAATTGCAATCGACCAGGCAAAAGAGATGGGACTGTTAGGCGAAAATATTTTTGGAACGGACTACAGCTTCGATATGGAAATCCGTCTTGGAGCCGGAGCCTTCGTCTGTGGAGAGGAAACCGCATTAATTAAATCCATTGAAGGAAAACGGGGAATGCCGGTACCGAGACCACCCTTTCCAGCAGTGAAAGGACTTTTTGATAAGCCCACCCTGCTGAACAATGTGGAAACCTATGCCAATATTCCTCAAATAATCCTGCGCGGAGCCGAGTGGTTTGCCAGTATTGGAACGGAAAAATCCAAAGGAACCAAGGTATTTGCCTTAGCCGGAAAAATCAACAATACAGGACTCTTAGAGATTCCCATGGGAACCACCCTTCGAGAAGCCATTTATGATGTAGGAGGCGGTATTCCCGGAGGAAAAGAATTTAAGGCGGTGCAAACCGGCGGACCTTCGGGAGGATGTATTCCCGCGGCCCATATCGACACCCCCATTGATTATGATAACTTAATTGAATTAGGCTCTATGATGGGATCCGGCGGTATGATTGTTTTGGATGAGGATAACTGTATGGTGGATATCGCCCGGTTCTTCTTAGATTTTACCGTAGACGAGTCCTGTGGAAAATGCACCCCGTGTCGAGACGGCACGAAGAGAATGTTGGAGATGCTGGATAAAATCGCTGAGGGCAAAGGAACTCCTGAGGACCTGACAAAACTTGAAACCTTAGCCAAGACCATTAAAAATGCATCCCTTTGCGGTCTGGGTCAAACCGCACCGAATCCAGTGCTTTCCACACTGCACTATTTTATGGATGAATACGAAGCTCATGTTCATGAGAAACGATGTCCTGCAGGGGTTTGTAAAGCCTTGCTGAACTATATCGTAATTGAAGATAAATGTAAAAAATGCGGAATTTGTGCAGCAAAATGTCCGGTGGACTGTATCAGCGGAACAAAAGGCAAAACCGTATACCATATTGATACGGAAAAATGTATCAAATGTAATGCCTGTTTGGAAGCTTGTCCTTTTGACGCCATTAAAAAAGGGTAAAGGTTTAGGAAATTCATTTTCTGAAGAAATGAGAAAGACCTTAACAATAGAAAAAGTGCGAAATGATTTTACGAAGGAGGCGAAAGTAAATGGTGACCTTATCAATTAATGGTCAAAAGGTGGAAGTGGAAAAAGACAGTACCATATTGGAAGCAGCAAAAAAAATCGGTATTAAAATCCCCACTTTTTGCCATGATGAAAGATTAAAGCCCCATGGTTCCTGTAGAATTTGTGTGGTGGAAGTAAATGGCGGAAGAAACCTTCCTACGGCCTGTGTAACTCCGGTTTATGAGGGAATGGAAGTGGAAACCGAAAGCGAAGATGTGGTAACCGCCCGAAAAGAGATTTTGGATCTTCTTTTAGCGGATCATCCCCTGGAATGTTTAACCTGTGAAAAAGCCGGAGAGTGTATCCTGCAGGACCTCTGCTATCAGTACGGTGTGGAAAAAACTTCCTATGACGGAGCAAGAAATCAGTATGAAATCGATCAGTCCAATGATTTTTATTACAGCGACCAGAATAAATGTATTAAATGCGGAAAATGTGTAATGGTGTGTGACGAACTGCAGGAAACCCATGCCATCGGTTTTGCAGAAAGAGGGTTTGAAACCCATATTGCAACTCCTTTAGAAAGAGGACTTTCTGAGTCCACCTGTGTATCTTGTGGAAACTGTGTTTCCGTATGTCCGGTAGATGCCTTAGGATCGAAAAAGAAAACCAAGTTTCGATACTGGGAAGTGGAAAAAGTACGGACCACCTGCTCATACTGTGGTGTGGGATGTCAAATGGATTTACTGGTAAAGGATAATAAGGTAGTGGAAGTGCAACCGGCGGACGGAGTGAATGATAAAATGCTCTGTGTTAAAGGAAAGTTTGCTTTTGATTTCCTAAGCCATCCCGCACGACTGAAGATGCCTTTGGTTCGAAAAGACGGCAGACTTCAGGAAACCAGCTGGGAAGAAGCCTATGATACCATTGTCGGAAAAATTAAAACCATTAAAGCCGAAAACGGTCCGGGGGCTTTTGCAGGACTTACCTCTGCAAGATGTAGTACGGAAGACAACTACATGATGCAAAAGTTTATGCGGGCAGCGATCGGAACCAACAGTGTGGACCACTGTGCACGACTCTGACATTCCTCTACCGTTGCAGGTCTTGCAACAACGTTTGGTAGTGGAGCAATGACAAATAGTGTGGAAGAAGTATTAACCTCTGACGTTCTTTTTGTAACGGGATCCAATACAACGGAAAATCATCCGGTTATCGGATCCAAAATGAAGCAAGCGGTAAAAAATGGGGCAAAACTCATTGTAGCGGATCCTCGGGAAATTGAGCTTGCTTATTATGCGGATGTATTTTTGCAGATTAAACCGGGAACCAGCCTGGCTCTTTCCAATGGATTAATGCATGTGATTTTGGAAGAGGGACTTCAGGATGATGCCTTTATTGAAGAGCGTACGGAAAACTTTGAAGCGTTAAAAACACTGGTTAAAGACTACACACCGGAAAGAGTAGCGGAAATTTGTGAAGTGGACGCAAAAGACATCATAAAAGCGGCGAAAATTTACGGCGAAGGCGATCGTTCAGCGATTTACTACTGTATGGGAATTACCCAACACAGTACCGGTACGGAAAGTGTAATGAGTATTGCAAACCTTGCCATGCTTACGGGAAATATCGGAAAAGAAGGTACGGGAGTAAATCCTCTACGAGGACAAAACAACGTTCAGGGAGCCTGTGATATGGGAGGACTTCCCAATGTCTATCCGGGATACCAGCCGGTGGCAAACCCTGATATCAAAAGGAAATTCGATCAAGCCTGGGGCGTGGATCTTTCCGATGAAAACGGTCTGACCCTTCCGGAAATGATGGATAATGCTCTTAGAAAAAGCTTGAAAATGATTTACATTATGGGTGAGAACCCCATGGTTTCCGATCCGGATACCACCCACATTAAAAAAGCCCTGGAGAGTCTGGACTTTTTAGTGGTACAGGATATCTTCATGACAGAAACCGCAGAGCTTGCGGATGTAGTACTTCCGGCAACCGCCTATGCGGAAAAGGATGGTACCTTTGTCAATACGGAAAGACGGGTACAACGAATCCGAAAAGCCATCGATGCCCCGGGAGAAGCCAAGAATGACTGGGAAATCTTTATGAACCTGATGAACCGACTGGGTTATGAACAGACCTATGAAAGTGCATCGGAGATCATGGACGAAATTGCGACCGTAACTCCACAATACGCAGGAATAGACTACAGTCGTCTGGACGGAAACGGTCTACAATGGCCATGTCCTACGAAAACCCATGAAGGAACCAAGGTTTTACATGGGGAACGTTTTGCTCGCGGGTTGGGACTGTTTAAACCTTCGGAATATAGACCATCAGCAGAAGTTACCGATGAGGAGTACCCCATGATTATGACTACGGGCCGTGTGCTTTATCAGTATCATACCAGAACCATGACCGGAAAAACCGAAGGCCTGAACAACTTGGCTCCTGAGAGCTATATTGAAATCAGTCCGGAAGCTGCTCGGGTAAAAAATATCGAAAGTGGAGATTTGATTAAAGTTTCCTCCCGACGAGGCTCGATTACGGTTAAAGCTAAGGTAACCGATAAAATTACGGGAAATACGGTATTTATTCCCTTCCACTGGGCAGAGGGAGCAGCAAATATTCTGACCAATGGCAGCGTGTTGGATGAATACTCTAAAATTCCTGAATTAAAGGTAAGTGCAGTAAATATCGTAAAAGCATCTTAAGGCATAAGCTGAAATAGTTTGAGGATTCATTCAAAAACCCTGCAAGGAGTCAATCCTTGTGGGGTTTTTTAGACGATCTCCGTCTTAAGACGGAGATCGAAAAGGACTTCAAGAGGTTTATTTATTTCCGGTTTTGATTATCATAAAGAGTAGGAAATATAAACGGGAGGGAAATAGGATGAGAAAAGGGAACCATGGGAAGGTGATTTATCATTACCTGGATATTGATAAAATGTACCAACAAGCCCTAAGATTATGGGATGAAGCGGGAGAACCATGGACCGGAGAAATTCGAAAGTACACTGTAAAAGAAAAAAAAGAAAATGAACAGGCCTTACTTCAACTGATAGAGAAAATGGAAGGATCAAAATCCAGGGAGAAATTAAAGAAAGTCCTGGGAACCTTTATATTGCAAGGTCCCCTTTTTTCCCGGGAAGGTAAAAAAATATTTGAAGATCCCGGTTTTTTTAAAAGTTCCGAGGATTTCATCACAAAAGTTCGAAACTATGATCCTGAAATGCCTAAGGAAGATATCGGACAGGCATTTCGAAATGTATGGATTATGAACTTGCTGCAAAAAACCTTTGAGATCCCTGTGGAATGCACCGAAGGGGTTTTCGGATACAGTATGCTGTATCCCTATACGGATAACTTCATGGATGATCCGAAGATCAAAAGAGAGGAAAAACACTTAGCTTGTGAACGATTGCATCGACGGCTGCTAGGAGAGAAGGAACCGGCCAGGATAAGGGAAGAAGGTAAAATTTTTGATATGATTGAAAAAATTGAAGGGACTTTTTCAAGGGAATTATATCCTGCAGTGTTTGAGAGTCTTCTGTTTATTCACAATAGCCAGCGGGTAAGTTTGAAGCAGCAGTTTTCTGTCATTGGGGATAAATTCAGTGAAAATGTATGGATATCTGAACCACAGGAAAAGGAACATCCGGGAAAAGAAGTACAGGAAAAAATGCTTCTGGAAATCAGTTTTCTCAAAGGGGGAGCTTCGGTATTGGCCGACGGATATTTGGTGAAGGGTACCCTCAGTCAAGAGGAAAGAACCTTTTGCTTTAACTACGGTGTATTATTACAAATGGCCGATGATTTACAGGATTCCAAAGAAGACTATGAAAATCG
>SLKF01000036.1 GCA_007134725.1 Clostridiales bacterium
GGAAGATTTTATCACAATCGATGAGCAGGTGATACAAAGTGCCTTTAATTTTGACACCTCGGCGTTAAATATCAACTTTTTGGATTTTGATTTAAATTTCGATCAAATTGCCTTTCCCGATTTGGATTTGGATACCCTTGCTGAAAATATTTCTACACAGATCAATGTGCCGACGGAGGATATTCAATTGATACTGACGAATATCTTACAGGATTTTGCAACAGAGCAGGAGGAGCAAGAGGTTACGGATCTTGATCAGTGGGTTCTTAATTTTAACGAATATATCAACAGCGAAGAAGTACAAACCCGGTTGACGGCGGAATTTCAACAAATCAACGAAAACAATCAAATCGCTCAAAACCTGACGGAGATTGTACAAAACTACTTTACATCCTATGTAACCGTCACTTTCAATCAAATCATGGAAAGTGTACAACGGGATATTACAAGACAGATAGAAGCCGAAATCCCACGAATCGCAGCAAACATTCAAAACGGAATCAGCATTGATACAAATCAGCTGTCCCAAGCCTTTCAATTTAATATAGAGGAAGATGAACTGTTCGGTTTATTCAATAGTTTGGGACAAACCGGTCAAACAAGCCAAAAAGGGAATTTGCGGGAACTGGGTTATCGGGATCTTGATGAGCCCACACAAATTGATCTTTATCCGAAAGACTTTACGACAAAGGATCGTGTGGTAGAATTTATTGATGAGTATAATGTCAAAATGTTAAGCACCAATCAGGGAGAAAAAGTGGTAAAGTATACGGATTTAATCGCTGCTATTTTATCCTCGGTAACGACAATCATTGACACGATTACCTATGCACTGATTGCCTTTGTATCCATCTCTCTTGTGGTGTCTTCAATAATGATCGGGGTTATCACCTATGTTTCGGTATTGGAGAGAATAAAAGAAATCGGGATACTGCGCGCGGTCGGGGCAAGTAAAAAGGATATTCGGAGAGTTTTCAATGCGGAAACCCTAATCATCGGTTTTATTGCAGGGGTTTTCGGTATAGGGGTAACCTATATCTTCAGCTATTTTGCCAATATTATTGTATATGACCGGTTTGGTATTGCCAATGTTTCATACTTGGAGTATGAAGCAGCAGGGATCCTGATCCTGATCAGTATGATCTTGGCCTTTGTGTCAGGGTTAATCCCGGCATCATCCGCCGCAAACAAAGATCCGGTTGAAGCGTTACGAAGTGAATAGGATTTTTTTGAAAAGAAGAGACCAATAATGAAAAAAATCGGAATTGCACTGGGTGGCGGAGGGAGTCGGGGGTTTGCACATATCGGGGTATTAAAAGCTCTGGAAGAGGAAGGGATTAAAATTTCACTGATTTCCGGAACCAGTGCGGGATCCATTGTAGGCGCCTTCTATGCGGACGGGAAAACCCCCGATGAGATTATGGAACTGATGAAAGATTTGGATCTTTACGACTTTGTAAAGTTTCGTTTGCCCAATAGAGGTTTTGCCAGTTTAAAAAAACTGGAAGTGCTGCTGGAGGAGACGTTAGAGGCCAAAGACTTTAAGGATTTGAAAATGCCCTTATATGTTGCGGTGTCCAACCTGTCTTCGGGAGCGGCGGAGTATTTAAACGAGGGGGATATTTCCTTGGCGGTTCAGGCTTCCTCATCGATACCGATTCTGTTTTCGCCGGTGGAAATCGATGGAAACACCTATGTTGACGGGGGTCTTTTGAACAATGTCCCTTTACTGCCACTGAAAGAGCAATGCGATAAAATTATTGCCGTGGATGTCACTCCGGTTCGAAAGGCGGCGACCATTGATAATATGATGGATCTGGCAGCACGGATTTTCGAAATGTCCATTAGTATGCAGAATCACAAAGAGGATTGCGATCTTATTATTTCTCCGGAAGCCTTAAGTGAAATTCATATTTTGGATACGAGTCAGAATGAACGGATTTATAATATGGCCTATGAACATGTCAAAACCCTGGATCTTAGTGAATTTAAGTAAGTGTCTCCCTAGATAAGCGTCCCTGGGGAAGGTCTCGGGGATTTTTAGGGTTTTAGGTATCTGCCAACTGAGCGCTTAAAATTCCTGTGGCGCCTAAAAATTGAGGCATTATAAATAGGGCCGGGATAAAGAACAGTCCTTGTCTTGCTACTGCCAGCAATAAGGATTCCTTCCCTTTCCCAATCGCTTGATAAAGAACACCGATTGTGTTGGTAACCGCCAGAAAAATCATGGCTATGGAATAAAATCTTAACCCTTGAACACCGTAGGCAACAACGGCATCTGTAGCTCTAAACAATCCGAGGATATTCTCCCCAAAGATTATTAACAAGGTACTGCTAACCATGGCAACGATAACACTTAGCATCAAACTGTATTTTAAGCTGTCCGTCACTCTTTTTTTATTATTGGAACTCACAAGGGGACAGTTCCTTTGTGAGGTAGCAATACGAATGTTTATGAGGTTTCTTCGAGGACCCCGCGCAAGGCCCTATGATGAAGTGTATCAGTAAACCAAAGGGCACATGGACTTTTATAAAAAGGACTTAATATTATAGTTTTTTAAAAAATCGATCGCTTTCACATCCGATAAAGGTTTGCTTAGAAGATATCCCTGAATAATATCACACCTATGTTTTTTGAGATATTCTTTTTGTTTTTCTTCTTCTATCCCTTCGGCAATAACGCTTAAGCCGATTTTATGAGACATCGATATGATATCGGAAGTAATTAAGTCTTTTTCGTCATGGTGACTGATTTCGTCAATGAAGTATTTGTCAATCTTAACTGAATCAATATTTAGTTCTCCGAGTCTGGATAAAGAGGAAAACCCTGTACCAAAATCATCCAGTGAAATTGATATTCCCATTTTTTTAATCTCTTCCAATTTTTCATTGATTAAATCAAAATTATCCAACAATACGGATTCTGTAATTTCAAACTCCAGGGATATCATATCTGCCCCGGCTAATGCCACATTTCTTCGAATGCTTTCTACAAATTCTTCTCTTAAGAGTTGAATACCGGAGATGTTGACGGCAACACTTACATGATAATAACCCAGTTCATTCAAACGTTTTCCAAACTTTAATGCCTGCAATAAAATCCGGTTCCCCAAATCATAAATCTGCAATCGATCCTCTGCAATAGCAATAAACTCGTAGGGCGAAATCTGCCCTAAATCTTTGGTGTAGAGTCTGGCCAGTGCTTCAAATCCAACAATCTGATTTTTATTTATGTCCAGTTTTGGTTGGAATACAAGATAGAAAGATTCGGTATCCTTCCCCTCAATAACGGTTCGTAAAACTTTTGCAATCTGATCCTGACGCAACATCTCTTTTTTCATTTCATCATTAAAAAATTTTATTTGATACTTTAAATCTCCATTAAGTTCAGGCAGGGCAAGGGTGGCATTTTGTAATATTTTATCTACGGACGTGTTTTTATTTTTGATTTCTACGATGGCTATTTCCGCATTTATATTTTGCGGGTCTGAACCACCGCTAAAAAGTTTCTCGAAAATACTCCCCAAATTATGTCCCCATTCCTTAAGTTCTTCATGGTCTTTGTAATTGTCCAGTACTAATATAAACCGATCCCCTTCAAAACGGAAGAACATGTCTTCAGGACTTAATAACTTGGTTATTTGAGAGGCTAGTTCTTTTAGTATTTCATTTCCATATACGAAACCATAGGTTATGTTTAACACTTTGAAATTAGTACAATTAAGAAGTATTATGGCTTTTTTCATTTTTCCAGGGGCTTTAATAACCTCCTCTAAATATTCCATAAGGTATTCGCTGTTGGGAAGGCCGGTAAGTTTATCATAATATGCGTTATTAATATTCGACTTGTTTTTCCGGTAAGCATAATACAAAACACCACCAACAACAAAAAAGACTATGAAGAATATCAAAATACCGTTCAGAATAATTTCTTTTATTTCCCTGTTCACTTCCTCTGTTGCCCAAGTGATTGCCAAGGTTCCCAACTTTTTATTTTCATAAATAACCGGTACAAAAACACTAAATATTTCATCGCCATCAATTTCCTCTTTATGTACATCATGTACATCCGGGTCATTGTTATCAATTCTTTCTTGAACTTCCTGGCTCTCAATTGTGTAACTTATGTATTTAACAAGGTTGCTTGCAATTATTTCGTATTCTTCATTGATGAAAAATACGTGTTTTACATCCCGTCTATTTGAAATATCATTGATTAACTTTGTAATTTCAAAATCTCCGAGAAAATTCTCTATGTTCCCAGCATGAACGCCAATTTGCACGAAATGGTCAGTGTCATCTTTTACATAACCATACTTATAATATTCACCGCTTTCACTGTCCGGACGGATATCCTCCACTAGGGTTCTCTGACCGCTTACCATAAAATCATACACCGGATGCCCCTCGTATGCTTTCCATCCAATATATTCCTCTGTGGTGCTGTATGCAACTTCCCCCTCGCGAGTATACAAATGGATTTCATCCACCTCGAGTTTTTGTGCAATTGCTTTAAACCGTTCAGGATCTTCCCGATCTTCAATCAGCAGGATTGACTGACCCGCCACCATGATTTTTTTATCAAAAAGTTCCGCAATAACACTGTGTGCCTCTTTTGATTTTGTGATCCCATGGACATAGCTGTCCGCAATATTTAATGTGTTTGTTTCAAAAGTATTGTACCGTTCCTCAATGCGGTTTTTAGCCGTAACATATGTTAACAAAGCAAAACCTGCAATCAATATTATAAAAGGGATTATAAAAAATTTCATATCGGTCTTTTTCAGTTTATCCTTTTCCATAGTCCCCACCCCCTCATAATCAACCCTTTGCTTGCTATTCTTTTAGAAAAGCTCTCCGGAAATAAACCCACATGATCTCTTGGTAGGCTTCTGCCATTTTTCTTCCCTTTATGGAAAAATAACTGATGTTTAACACCCCTTCAATATGGTTGAAAAAGAATTCTGTCAGATAATGCTTTTTTTGGGGGCAGTTGTTTCTTTCATCATCAGCTCTATCCCATAGTCCTTTAACCCTTTCTTTGATTCGGTTATTCAAGCGATAATAGGGGGATTTGCATTGCTCTTTAAGAGCAGGATTCGGCAGAAGCTCGATATGCTTGAAAAATTTAAAGTTATTGTTTTTATTAAAATAAGTGGTTATGGCATCGTAAATCATTTTAAAAGATTTTTCCGCATCCCCTTCATCCTCTAGCAGCAGGAATACATGATTCATATACTCTTCATAATCCCTGCACTTCATCGCTGTAATCAGGATAATAATTTCTTCTTTATTTTGGAAGTGGGAGTAAATCGAGGCTTTCTTGATGCCCACGGCGTTGCCTACTTCCTCAAGCGTGAATCGATCGCCTTTTTCACCAAAAAGATTGGACGCTGCTAAAAGAATTTCTTTTTTCTTTTGCATAATAGTTTCTCCTTACATAAATAGAATGAGTAAAACAAAGTACAGGCAAATAAAATGCCTTGTTTGCTCCTTCGTCTTGGGGATCCCCGGTTTTTAAAAAACAGAAAGACCAGCCTAACTATGGTTAGTTAGACAGGTCCGGTGATTTTCTCGGTATATATAATTATACAATCCTGTAAATCAGAAAAAGTACCTGCAAATCAGA
>SLKF01000189.1 GCA_007134725.1 Clostridiales bacterium
GACCTGGGTTTTTATCTTTTTCAATTGCCCCTCTACAATCAAATCATCAGCAGTTTATTTGGAATTATTTTAGCCTTGATCATGTTAACCGTTATTTTCTACGGATTGATGTTTGTTCTTCGAAAACCCACCTTATATGCGGCCAAGGAGGACCTAAACTTTCGTAGCAGTTTTATGACGAAATTTTTAAAGCTGACCCTAAAGCAGATGATGGTAGTGGGAATTTTAAGTTTTGCCCTTCTGGCCCTGCAGTTTTATTTTATGGGCTTTGATATTTTAAGATCTTCCGAAGGACTGATTCATGGAGCAGGATACACGGATATCCATGTAAGACTGCCGGTACTTCGGGTGCAAATGGTGGCCTCTCTTGTAGCTGCAGCCCTGATTTTTTACGGCTATCATAAGAAAAAAATCAAAGTGGCTCTTAGCGGTCCCGTGTTAATTATCCTTATCGGAGTGGTGGGTGGTCTGATTGCAGCCGGGGTACAGCAGTTTAGCGTAACCCCCAATGAGCTCAATCGGGAATACCCTTACATCGAACATAATATTGCCTTTACACAAGGGGCTTATGGAATCGATGAGATCCAAAAACGGGAATTTGCCGCGGATAATGATTTGACCTTAAGTGATATTCGAAACAACCCGGGAACCATTGATAATATAAGAATTCACGATCATCGTCCGACCTTAGAGACCTACAATCAGATCCAGGCCATACGGCTGTATTACCGATTTGTGGATGTGGATATAGATCGATACGAAATTGACGGGGAATACAAACAAGTATTTTTAGGACCTCGAGAGCTGGATCTGGAAAGACTGGGAGAAAATGCCCGGGCTTCCTGGATCAATCGACACCTTAGATATACCCACGGCAATGGGGTGGTGGTATCCCCGGTCAATCGTGTGACCTCTGAAGGACAACCGGATATGGTTGTGGGCAATATTCCCCCAAGCACCGATACGAATTTAACCGTGGAACGTCCGGAAATCTATTTTGGAGAATTGACCGATCACTATATTATCGTGAATACGGAAGAAGAAATTGAAATTGACATTTCGGATTTGGACGCAGAGGATATCGGCGAAGAAGACATTGATAATTTTGAAGGGATTTACGGCGGCACTGCGGGGATTGATTTAACTCTTGGGAACCGTTTTCTCTATGCTATGAGATACCGCAGCATGAAAATCCTGTTAAACGATGAAATTCGAGAAGGAAGTAAAATTGTGTACGACCGAAATATAATGGACCGGGTACAAAAAATCGCACCCTTTGTTCAGTATGATGATGATCCTTATATGGTTATTAATGAAGGAAGGCTCTATTGGATTATTGACGGCTACACCACCAGCAGCAATTTTCCCTATGCCACTCCTTATGCGGTAAACAACCATAATTACATTCGGAATTCTGTCAAGATCGTGGTGGATGCCTATAACGGAGGGGTGGATTACTATATTTCCGATCCCGAGGATCCCATCATCAAAACCTATGAATCCATTTATCCGGTATTGTTTCAAGATATGGAAGAGATGGAAAGCGGACTTCAGAATCATATCCGATATCCCCATTACTATTTTGATCTGCAAACAGAAGTCTATCGAACCTATCACATGACGGAACCCGGTGTGTTTTATGATCAGGGGGATTTATGGAATATTGCAGAGGAACGTTATCGAGGGGATGTGCAACCGGTGGAGTCCCACTATATGATTCTAAGACTTCCGGAAGAAGAGGAGGAAGAATTTATTCTTTCTCGAATGTATACGCCAAAGGACCTTCGAAACATGACAGCCATGCTGGTGGCCAGAAATGACGGCGAAGCTTATGGAGAACTGATTCTTTATGATTTTCCCAGGGACCGAAATATTTATGGACCCATGCAAATCGAAAATCGTATTGATCAGCGTTCGGATATATCCGAGAGTTTCTCCCTTTGGGATCAGGGAGGATCCACGGTAATTCGGGGAAACTTGATGGTCATTCCCATCGAAAATTCCATCCTTTACGTGGAACCCATTTACCTTGCGGCGGAGGGGGGCCAAAGTCTTCCCGAGGTCAAACAGGTAATTGTGGCTTATGGAGATCAGGTAGTGATGTATCCTACCCTGGAAGAAGGCCTGAATGCCATTTTTGCCGATCGATTAGGAGAGATGGAAGAGGACTTGGAAGAAGCCATTGATGAAGAAACCTCTGAAGAGGTGCTGGAGGAATTTCTCAATCTTCAGGAGTTAATTCAAGAAGCCAATGATACCTTGGATGCAGCCAACGAATCTCTTCGACAAGGAAACTGGCAGGAATATGGAGAGTATATGGACAGGCTTGAAGAAATCCTTCAGGAAATGGCGGAAAGAGACCTCTTGTAATAAGATAGGGGAATAACGTCGAAATATTCAAAAAATATGCAAAAATAGCTTGTCAGTGACCCAAAATTATGATAAAATACACTTTAATTATAGACTACTGTGAAGGGAAAAAGTAAATCCCAAAGGTCTTTAGAGAGTCGATGGTCGCTGGAAATCGATGACCCAAAGGATTGAATCCGTCCTGGAGTATTGGGGTAATGCCCAAGGGCTTGCAGTCCTTATTCTGCATCGAGTGGATTTTAAGCAGAAAGTACGCTTGAAATCAATTAGGGTGGCAACGCAGATCAACTTCTGTCCCTTTACCGGGATGGGAGTTTTTTTAATGGAATAAATTCCGAAGTAGAGAAGATGAAAAAGCATGGAAAAATTTTATAAAAGGAGGAAAAAAGATGCTGGATATTAAAAGAATCAGAAGAGATTTGGAAGAAATGAAAAAAGCCATGGCAAGACGAGGGGAAAAACCGGAAAATTTGGAAGAGGTGCTGGTCCTGGACGATGAAAGAAAAGCCCTGCTGGGCACCGTAGAACAGATGAAAAATGAACAAAAGGTGGTATCCAAGGAAATTCCAAAACTAAAAAAGCAAGGAAAGGATGCGACCAAAACCCTGGAGGAGATGAAAAAACTATCCGAGGAGATCAAGGAATACGATGAAAAAGTAAAGGCTGTGGAAGAAAAAATCCACTATAAGCTTATGCGAGTTCCCAACGTTCCCCATCCGGAGGTTCCCCAAGGGGAAACCGACGATGATAATGTGGAAGTTCGAAAATGGGGAGAGCCACGAACCTTTGATTTTGCCCACAAACCCCACTGGGAAATCGGCGAGAATCTGGGAATATTAGATTTTCAGGCAGCAGCAAAAGTTACCGGTTCCAGATTTACCTTGTATCGGGGTCTTGGCGCACGGTTGGAGCGGGCCCTGATTAACTTTATGATTGAGCTTCATACGGAAGAACATGGTTACATGGAACTGCTGCCTCCCTTTATGGTAAACCGGGAGAGTATGATCGGTACGGGTCAGCTCCCGAAATTTGAAGACGATGCCTTTAAAATTCCCCAAAAAGATTACTTTTTGGTTCCCACAGCGGAGGTACCGGTGACCAATATTTACCGGGATGATATTCTAAAGGAAGAGGACCTGCCCCAAAAGTTTGTAGCCTATACCCCCTGTTTTCGATCCGAGGCTGGATCTGCGGGACGGGATACCCGGGGACTGATTCGACAACATCAGTTTAATAAAGTGGAGCTTGTGAAGTTTGTACGACCGGAGGATTCCTACAATGAATTAGAGGCCTTAACCGCAAATGCGGAAAAAGTACTGCAGATCTTAGAAATTCCCTACCGGGTAGTAAAAATCTGCACCGGAGACTTGGGCTTTACCGCAGCTTTTAAATACGATATCGAAGTTTGGATGCCCAGCTACAACCGTTACGTGGAGATCTCCTCTTGTTCCAATTTTGAAGACTTTCAGGCCAGAAGAGCCAATATCCGCTACCGACCGGAAAACGGAAAGATCGAATTTCTCCATACCTTAAACGGATCCGGCCTTGCGGTAGGCAGAACCGTAGCAGCCATACTGGAAAATTACCAGGAGAAAGATGGTTCCGTGAAAATCCCCAAGGCTTTATACAGCTATATGAGAAATGTGGAAGTGATCGAAAAGAAATAAGGTTAAAAATAAATGGGAATACAAAAAAGGTAAGGGATTTTCATCCCTTACCTTTTTTTAGACTTTAAAGATTATTAATTGAATAGTGAAAGGCTATAAAAACTTAAAATTCAGCTTCGACGGGCTCCGCCGCGGTTTCTTTTTTGTCAACAAAAGAGTCAATAAATAAGGCAATGGCTCCGTCTCCGGTTACGTTGCAAGCAGTTCCAAAGCCGTCTTGGGCCATGTATAAGGCAATCATTAATCCCAGTTGTGCTTCTGTAAAGCCCAGGATGGTGCCTAGGAGCCCAAGGGCAGCCATTACTGCTCCCCCGGGAACACCGGGAGCCGCTACCATGGTTACCCCGAGTAAAACAATAAAGGGTAAGAATTCTAGGAATTGCGGCGTTTGATCCCCAATAATCAATACGGCTACAGCGCATGCCACTAAAGTAATGGTACTACCGGCTAAATGGATCGTTGCGGAAAGGGGAATAACAAAATCCGCAACCCGTTCACTAACCCCGTTAGACTTGGCACTTCGAAGGGTTACCGGAATGGTTGCAGCACTGGACATGGTTCCGAGGGCAGTAGTGTAGGCCGGAATCATTTTCTTTATCGCGGAAAATGGATTTTTCCCGGTCCGGGTTCCTGCAATGGTGTACTGGATGATTAAATAACCCAGATGCATAAGAATAATTAAAACGAAAACCTGTCCAAACACTTGAAGGGTTCGGAAGGCTTCTCCGGAAGACGCCATGTCTGCAAAAATTCCAGCAATATGAATTGGTAAGAAAGGAATAATAACTTTTTTGATAAAACCGACGATGACAGTTCGGAATTCTTCCATAAAATTAAAGAAGACTTCCTGGGCTTTTTCATGACGTAAAAAGTTGATGCCAAGACCAAAAATAAAAGCGGTTACCAGAGCGGTCATAACTCCCATAATGGGGGGAATGCTTAACTCTAAAAAGGGTGTTAATCCTACAGCATCAGGATCTCCCGCCGCGCCGTCAGCAATAATTCTTGGAATAATGGCAATGGAAATAAAGAAAGCTACAATCCCTGCCGCTAAGGTAGAAAGGTAGGCAATCCCGGCGGTACCGGCTAACAATTTTCCAGCTTTTGAGCCAAGTTCTGCAATACCGGGGATAATGAAACCTAAAATGATTAAGGGTACGATGTAACCCAGAAGTCCACCGAAAATATGGGTAAAGGTATAAAGCAGTCTTCCTACCCACTCCGGAAAAAACAGACCAATGAGAACACCGGAAATGATACCAATAATCAGTCGAGGTAATAAACCGATCTTTTTCATAATATCTCTCCTTTTTTATAAATTTTATAATCTAAAAAGTCTATTAATCCTTATTTTATAGAAGAATGAAAGGAGTTGCAATAGGCAAAACTAGATAAAATAAACTTTATGAATAAAAGTGGTATCCCTTAGAAAAAGAAGGGTTCTCTTTGCACGTAAAATTATTGCAAATAAAAATCTTGACAATATCCCAAAAAGGTTTTACTATAGGAGAGGATGAAAATCCGGTTATGAAAAGGAGCAGGATCTTTGTGGATGAGTATTATATGGGACTGGCGTTAGAGGAAGCAA
>SLKF01000280.1 GCA_007134725.1 Clostridiales bacterium
ACAGAAACCAGAGGTTCGGATTTACCCACTAAGGCATTGGCTTTGGTCATTCCTTTGGTAATGCCTACGGTAGCCCCCATGCTGATGATGGAGTCCGAGGCTTGGAAGGGTTCAAACATGGCCATAGAGTAACAACCGATATCTCCAACAACCCGTTTTCGAAGTTTTTTCAGGATATCAAAAATCGGTCGATGGGGACAACCGGCACAGAATAAGGGCGGTCTTTTCACACTTTCCACCGGTGCTCGTTTCTCGGTTTTGCTCTCGCTGAGGACCCCTGCCTTTACCAGGCCTTTTTCGATGTCTTCGGTGTGAAGCTCTCCGGTAAAGGAAAAATATTTTTTCCCCTCACAAGGAATTCCCATTAATTTAATTTCATTTTCAATCACCGGCATCAACTCTTCGATGACAATGATCCGTTGATATTTATCGCCCAACTCCTGCAGTTTTTTGGGAGAGATGGGATGGATCATTCCAAGTTTATAGATGCTGATATTAAGATCCAGTTCTTTTAAGTTATGATAAACCAAGCCGGAGGTAACGACTAAGGTATCGGCACCCTCCTTTTCCTCTAAAGAGTTTAGCTTACTGTCGTAGGCCAGCTCTTGAAGCTTCTCGATTCGATCTTTCATAGAATGCTGAAGCTTATGGGTATGAGGAGGGATCATACAGTACCGTTCCACGTCTTTTTCAAAAACTCTGGCCTTTACTTCTTTCCGTTCCCCGAGAACCACCGGAGTTCGACTATGGCATACCCGGGAAGTGATGTTCACCATCATGGGTAAATGATACTCTTCGCTGATATCAAAGGCGGCTTTGGTGTAATCGATGGCTTCCTGGGAATTACCCGGGGCCACAATACCCATGTTGGCAAATTTCCCGAAGATTCGATTGTCCTGTTCATTCTGTGAACTGGCCATTCCGGGATCATCACCGGAAAGGAGCACAAAGCCTCCGTTGGTTTTGGTTTGGGTAAAGGTCATCAGTGGATCCGCAGCAATATTCACTCCCACATGTTTCATGGAAGCCATGGATCGAACCCCTGCAAAGGATCCTCCGATGGCCACCTCTAAAGCGACCTTCTCGCTGGTTGAAAACTCGGCGTAAACTTCCTTATACGCTTTAATGCTATCTAAAATTTCCACAGTGGGAGATCCCGGGTAACTAGCGGCTAAAAGTCCTCCGGCTTCATAAAATCCTCGAGCAATTCCCTGATTCCCCGTTAATACCATCTTTTCCTGGTTATTCATTCTTTCACACTCCTTCATAAATTTTCATCCTAAAGAATTTCATTACAACATTAATTTTATACCCAAATTGTCAGCATCTAACAATTTAAATTTCCAAGGATTAGGGATTCGATAGAACCGATGTAAAATGGGTATAAATATTATAAACAGGAGTCGGCTCATAAGCGGATCGGGAGGGAAGTTCACAGAAAAAAAGGCATCCCTAAGGTGCAAATGAAAAGAATAGACCGCTACAGAGAAAATAAGATTTTGTAAAGAATTTTATCAGAAATTATCGGATAAGCTTTCGGATAAATCTGAGAAAGGAGAGAGGACATGAAAAGAACGGTTTTACTGCTAGGGATCATGTTTCTTGTTTTTGCTTTGATTTTGGGAGGTTGTGGTTCCGATAACGCTTCCGATAACGGAGAAACCATGCCACCCAATGGTGAAGAGGAAGAAAACGGGGAAGAGGATAATGGTGAAGAAGAGAACGGTGAAAATGCTGAGGAGAATAATGAAGAGGCCCTAAGCAGTTATGATTACTATCCTTTTTTACAGAACCTCAGACTTCATTACGATGGAGAAGGCAGCGAATATGTAGCAGAGACCGTACATTTTGATTATATTTATGAAGATCGGGCACAAATCCGTCGACAAACTGCAGGCACAACCTTGTTAGAGGTGATCCATTATGATGATGGGAAAGTGTATTCGGTTCTTCAGGAAGAGGAATCCTATCAACGGGAGAGCTTTTATAATTTAGATCTGGCAGACGCCGAAAATGCAGAAATCCTCATCATGGAACCCATTGAAATAGGCACCCAGTGGGAAGTTGGGGAAGGGATTCTTCGGGAGATAACAAATGTAGGAATGGTCTTAGAAACCTACGTAGGAGAATTTGAAGTGATTGAAGTGACCACCTATGAAGAGGACAGCACCTTTACCGTATATTATGGAAAAGACTACGGCAAAGTGAAAAGTCTATTCGAAGCCGACGAAACCGAAATCTATGCGGTGTTGGTGGAAATTGAAGAGGATTATGCCGTTGTGCAAGAGGTAACTTTTTTCTATCCCGAGTTTAATGAAGACCGTTTAGTATATTTTAACGAGGAGATTTCTTTTGAAACCAACGTTGAAGTGGAAGATATCTTTGAAGAGTTCTTCCATCGATCTCCAAGGGAAGACTCCGACGAATATACGGCGTTAATCAGTGAGAATACCAGCATCAACTTCATCCGTTTCAATCGGGAAGATTTTGTAGGGCACATCGATTTCTCCGAAGAATTTATTACGGAAATGAATGCAGGAGGCCCTCTGGAAAGTATGATTTTATCCAGTGTGGTAAGAACCATCGGAGACTACTTTATGGTTGAGGAAGTGAAACTCACCATTGAGGGAGAACCTTACGCCTCGGGACATTTTGAATTTCAAGAAGGGGAATATTTAAACAATAGTCCGAGTGATAAGGAAGAGGAAATTGAAAAAAAATGGATGGAATAAGAACGGATGGAATAAGAGTGATGGAGTAAATTTCTAAGAAATAAGTGACTACCCCCGGAATATGTTGATTTCCGGGGTTTTAAAATGGTGATTTAAACATGGCAGAAACGATATTAATGGGTTTAATAGACTCTGGTTTAAAAAAATTTTAAAAAACTATTGACAGAAGGAAAAAATAGATTTACACTATTAGTGCACTAATAAAATAGTGCACTAATCCTCTTGGAGGTGAAATGATGGAGTTTGACCACTCAAGGCCGATTTACGAGCAAATCGTTGAGGAGTTCAAGAAAAAATTGATTCGAAAAGACCTGAAACCGGGTGGGAAAATCCCTTCCCAAAGAGAGCTGGCTCAGGAAATAAAAGTAAACCCCAACACGGTTCAGCGGGCCTATCGGGAAATGGAGCAGGAAGGCATAACCCAAACCCTTCGGGGCAAAGGGACTTTCATTATAGAGGACCATAATATGATCCGGCGCTTCAAAAGAGAAATGGCGGAAAAGGCATTAAGTGGTTTTCTTGAAGAAATTGAAGCCCTGGGCTATGGCAAAGAAGAGATTCCTTCCTTGATCCGGGAACATCTTCAGGATCAAAAGAACAGAGGGGACAGGGGGACGGAGTAATTGTCCGCTACGGACAGAGGGACGGAGTAATTGTCCGCTATGAAAAAGATTGAAGGGGATGAAAGATTTTCTGTCAATAAAGGAGTTAAGCGTTAGGATCATAGTGAGTTCAACCTCCCAGGACTGAGGTCGTCGGGGTTCTCACTTGTCTAATAAATCAAAAGAAGAAGGGAGTGCTTTAGATGATTCAGTTTAAAAATGTGACGAAAAAATATGGAAAAACCCGTGCCCTGGATGATATCAGCTTAGACATCGGCAAAGGGAAAATCACCGGACTCCTCGGACCCAATGGCTCGGGAAAGACCACCATGATAAAATTGATTACGGATTTAAATAAGCCTAGCTTGGGTGAGGTGCTAATCAACCGGGAACCAATTTCACAGGAGGCAAAAAAGCACATCGCCTACTTACCGGAAATCGATCATTTCTATCCTTGGATGAAAATCAAAGATGCAAAAAACTTTGTCAAAACCTTCTATGAGGATTGGGATGAAAAAATGTATGAGGAGTTGCTGGGATTTCTGGAACTGGACGGGAATATGTCCATAAAAAAGATTTCTAAAGGGCAACGGGCGAAAGCAAAACTTCTCTTAGCCTTCTCCAGGAGAGCGGATATTATACTGCTGGATGAACCCTTATCGGGGATCGATATCTTTACTCGAGAAAAAATTATTGAAACCATGATCAAAGATTATCGAGAAGGAGAGCAGTCCATTGTGATTACCACCCATGAAATTAAAGAAATTGAACACGTTATCGACGATGCCATCTTTTTAAATCATGGGAAAATCGTACTACAGGGAGATGTGGAACAGCTGAGAGCGGAAAAAAATCTTTCTCTTGTAGATCTGATGAAGGAGGTATACGGCAATGGAAAAGAGTTTTAACAGCAAATTATGGGCCATGTATAAAAAAGATGTGATGAACTTAAAGACCGAAAGCATATTTATGTTGGCTTTTGTTTTGGGAATCAACGCTTATGTTTATTATCAAGTAATGACTTCAGACAGTCCTTTGGGCGCTAGCGGTTATGGTATCCTCAGTGCTATGGTGGTATTCGGCGCATTGTTTTTAGTATTTATTCGATCCTTCGGTCTGGTTTCCTCAGAATGGAAAGACAACACCCTTCATATGATTATGCCCTTACCTATTGGGGGAAATACCATTTTTTTCTCTAAACTTTTAGCCATATTGACTCAAACTTTTATGGTGGGAGGTATTAGTTTAGCACTTACCTTAGGGGTACTCTATAGGATCTTGGAGTTGGAAAATATTCAACAAATTTTTAACTTCTTAGCCATGGACAGTGGAGGATTGTTATCGTCGAATTTAATGGAGATTGTTAAGATGGCAGGCTATGGTTTCATTAGTTTTTCCAGTTTGATCGTCATGGTGTTTTTCAGTTCCGTAGTAGGAAGAATGTTTACCAAGCTGTCGGGCTTTATCACGTTTGTGGTTTTTATATTAAGTAATGTATTGATTGCCCAAACGACAAGACTGTTAGATCGCGTAGTCAACTTTGATCAAGGTTCCCGAGTAATGTTTTTAGGAGAGCCCGGTGGCGGCATGACGGGAAGCATGAACTTTATGGGAACCCCGGAGTTGCTGTTTGGCATTGCTTTTACCGTGGTGATATCCCTTGTTTTCTTTTTTGCTACTACCTATTTATATGACCAAAAGGTGGAGTTATAAATATATAGTATAATAAGGCACACTGCAGGAGCAGGACAACGAAATCTTTACTCATCCTAAAGAGTTCCCGGGGTCTTGCTCTTTTTGTGGATGGATCCCCTCAGGGGGGCCGGTTTCATAGGCTTTTTCGTGCTCTTGAAAAATTCGACTAAGAAGATGATAGAATAAACATATAATCGGGTATCATTACTTATTAGATAGGATTTCTTAAACAAAAATCTTAACACAATAAAGAATTGTTAATAGTATATAAATACCGTCAGAGAGATTTCAGCGAGGAGGAAGACCTATGGAAAACATTGATAAAATGCTGGCCTATGTGGTGGATGTTATAAAAACCGCCGGTGAACCGTTAAAAGAAGTTGCCAAGGAAAACCTGAGCTTTGAGCGAAAAGATGAGAACATTGCAGATATTGTCACGGAACACGATCGCAAAACAGAGGGATTTCTCATTGAAGAAATCCAAAAGCGATACAAGGATCATGGCTTCATCGCCGAGGAAGGGGATACGAAAGAACAGGGTTTTAAAAAATATACCTGGGTGATTGATCCCATTGATGGAAC
>SLKF01000232.1 GCA_007134725.1 Clostridiales bacterium
GTTTCACTTGCTTCCAACCAAACCTTTTTATAATCCCGGGGATCCAGCCACTCTCCTTCTTCTATTCCCTCTTTTTCAGGGTCCGGAGATTCTCCCGGTATCGTGATCGATTGGCCTATAAAAATGTGCTCCGGATTTTGAATCCGGTTGGCAATCAGTACATCTTCCAAGGTAACTTCAAAATTCGATGCAATTCTTTGAAGACTGTCTCCCGACTTTACTGTATATGCTTGGTCCGGTGTGGGTTTAGGAGCCGGTGCTGGATCCCTTGTTGGTGTTGGATCTGGTGTTGGCTTTGGTGCCGGATCCGTTATTGGCGTCGGATCTGGTGTTGGATTTGGTGTTGGCTTGGTGCCCGATTCTTGATTAGGGTCTGGGCTGGGGGCTGCTTCAACCCCTTTGGGAAGATATAACCGCTGTCCTACCTTAATCACATTCAGATTCTCAAGATCATTGATATCCACTAAAACCTTTACCGAAATTCCGTATTGATCTGCAATACCGTACAATGTTTCTCCCCGCTGAACAATATGCACGCCACCAATTTCAGCTCCGAAAATCATCTCCGATATGGTCACAAATTCATACCCCCGGGCTTTAAGTTCTTTAATAATGCTCGGCAGGGCTGCTGCCGTATTTACCGCCTCATAGTTTACATGGAGCACTACAATGGCTCCCGGTTTCATTTCTCTGATCACCTGATCATAAATGGCCTTGGGAGAAGGCCCCTCCCAATCCCGAGGATCAATGGTCCACTGAATGGTATAGGGATAGCCGGCTTTTTCTAAAAGATTTAGAACTTCCTGGTTAAAGGAACCAAAGGGCACACGAAAAATCCTACCGATATCTACACCGGTTACCTCTTTTGCCGCCTTCTCTGTTAAACGGATTTCCTTAAGGACCTCCTCGGAGGAGATTTCCGTAAGTCGTTGGTGACTGTAAGAATGATTGGCCAGCTCATGACCTTCCTTTACCACTCGTCGCGCCTGTGTCGGATTTTGCTCTATGGCCTTTCCATTTAAGAAGAATGTGGCGACGATCTCATGGGCTCCCAGCACATCCAATACCTTGGAGGTATTTACCGGATCGTATCCATCATCAAAGGTCAAGGCAACCTGCAACTTATCTACAGGACCTCTTCGAATCACCTCCGAAGCTGCATGAATAGGCACCGGTGATAAGGCCATAACCAAGGCTATACTGAGAATCAGTGGAAGAATCTTCTCCCTAAATACTGGTTTTCGATTTCCTTTCATAATATATCCCCCTTTATTATTAAAGACTCCAATGATTTGCATTTGGTTTCATTAATCCTTCCTATCGATTATTTTTTCACAAAATTTCACTTTTAGGTATACAAAACCGAATAATCCCGCTATAATACTTATAGTTGGTTATAGTACCAGGTGATAATTATAAGGAGTGATAAAAATGGAATTAATTGATCTGTTTAAAATTCAAGACTATATGGAAAAGGAAATTCAAGGATCCGCAAATATTCCCGAGGATGCCTTGGGAGAGGAAAACACCTTCGACCTTCGATTCTTAGCCCTGCAGGTAAAAACCGGAGAGCTGGCCAATCTGACAAAATGTTATAAATACAATGCCAAGACCCCGGAAATTTCCGAGGAAAAACTGTTTTTCAGAGCCTTGGATGCTTTTCAACTGCTCTTATCCCTTGGCAATGTTCATCAGCTGAATTTCATCAATATGGACGCCCTTACGGCGGTTCCCAAGGAAGAGAATCAAATCAAAACCTTTTCTGCTATTTTTGACGGAATCACAAAGCTTCGGGATGTTCTTCGGGCAGGGGATTATTATCACGCCCTGAACCTGTACATCCATCTGTTTGCCCAGTATATTTATTTGGCCCAACAATTGAACATCGATTTCGAAAAGATTTATCAGTACTTCCTGTCCCGTTTCGAAGTACTTGAGCCTCTTTCGGAAAAAAACTGATTAATTGCACTTTTTGTTATCCTATTGTCAATCCCCGGCAACATGGGGTATACTTATTATGTCAACCAAGTTGATATTTCTTAATGAAGGTTTGTACTAATGATGCTTTTATAAAAATTATGATATCTTAAGATATCGAAAGCGAGGAATTATTTATGAGTCAAGTTAATCAAGTCAAGCAATGGTCCAATCCCACCCCGGCAGGTCTGGTAGCCCTAGCCATCGCCTGTTTCGGTTTTTTCGCCCTACTAACAGGGAGAGTAACCGGTGCGGCGGTACCCCTACTGGGAATCTGGCTGATTGGAGGATTCGTGGTTCAGATCGTCGTAGCCATTGTGGACCTTAAGGGCGGAAACACCACCGGAGGAAACACCTTCCTGTTTTTCAGCGCATTTTTCATGCTGGTCGGTGGACTGGAAATGCTGTTTAAATTTCAAATGGCCAACAACAACATCTTGCTGGATACTCGAATCGACGGATGGGCCTGGATGGTACTGACCATTGTGATTCTTCTGTGGACCCCGGCATTTTTGAAAACGCCCCTGGTTCTTAGTTTAATCGTCTTTGCCTTAAATATTGCACTGCCCTTTATCACCTTAATCGATTTACAGGTCTTATCGTCGGATTTCGCCTTCATCCCCGCCTACGCCCTATTGGTAGCGGGAATCCTGGGAATTTATCTATCCGCGGCGATCATTGTGAACAGTGCCTTTGGCCGGGAAGTTTACCCGATGCCCGGTCCCATATTAAAAGACCGAACCGAAGCTGCCACTCAAAAACCGGCCGCTGTTAAAACAGCAGAAGACAAAAAGGCTGCAAGCATCGCCTAACCGGTGTTTGCATTGCATCAACGGCGTTCGTATTGCATAACCGGTGTTTGTATTGCATCATCGGTATTTGCAGCGTTGCTAAGAATCAAAAGAGGACCGGAATATTCTGCCGTTATGGCAGCAATATTCCGGTCCTCTTTATTTTTTTCAATTCAATATTTTATTCTTTCCTGATCATTATATACTTCTTTTCAAATCATTTACTGCTTCTTTTAAAGTCGCTGGTCACCACTCTTCAGTCCCTTTTCCAATTCTTTTAATCCATCGGAAGCTGATACTCATAGTCCCGCGGTGTGATCCCATCATGCTCTTGAGGATCGTATGGCTCCGGTCGCACAAAGTATACCCGTTCTTCTAAGAACATGGGTAAATGGAACCATCGGGGTCGCTCTCCACTGCTTCGGTGTACATGAACAGAAACATGGGATTCGCAGTGCTCTGTGGGCTCCGTCCCTTCAATAAAGAGCTCGGTGATCACCTGGGAACCTCTGGGGTCCCGCTCGCAAAGATCCGTGGGAAGCATCCCGGAAATCCGGCATACGTCCACATCAATGATGTTTCCCGGACGGGAAAATTCCCGGTTCTCGTAGCCCTCCAGCTCATGAATCCGTCCCATTACCTTGGACCAAAGCCGTGCCGATACCACACTGCTGCTTCCAAGGGATTCCCCTCGGTCATAACCCATCCAGGTGGCCCCGGAAAGATAGGGGGTATAGCCCACAAACCAGGCATCTTTCTGATCCTGGGAGGTTCCGGTCTTCCCTGCCACGGGAATGCCCTCATTATTCGGCCGAATAGCCGCCTGCCATCCGTAACCTTCGTTGGCCGGGGTTACGGCATGTTGCATCATATCCGTAAGAAGATAGGCCACATCCTGCTCTACGATCCTTCGGTCCCATTCTCCGGATCCGATCTTTCCTCGCTGATCCAGCAGTACATTTCCGGAACTGTCCTCCACATGGGTAAAGGAAACCAACTCCTTGTATACCCCTCGATTGGCAATGGCATTAAAAGCCCGATTCATCGTATAGGGGGAGGCATTTCCCGAACCCAGTACCGTGGAATAATCATAGGTATGGTGCTCAATCCCAAAATCATTCAGATACTGCTTCATTACCGCGATGGAACCATCCACCGTAGGGGAAAGCTCATCCAACAGCTTCGTAGCGCTGACATTGCTGGAAATCGACAAGGCCTCCCGAAGATTAATCAGGCCTAAATATCCTGTATCTCCCACATTTTGGGGGTGTCGCTTTTCCGGATTATTAAAATCAAAGTACACCGGCAGATCGTCCACTACACTGGCTACGGTGTGCTCATTGTCCAGGGCCGGCAAAAATGCGGCTAAGGGCTTGATGGAAGATCCCACGGGTCGTCCCGTACCCACCGCTCGATTAAAGGTCCGACTGCCCTCGGTCTCTCTGCCTCCGATTAAGGCTTTGATCTCTCCCGTATAGGGATTGGAAACGATCATGGCCCCTTGGGGCTGTACATTTCCGTATTCGTCCCGAAGGAGATTTCCCTCACTGTCCCGAAGACTGGGAGGAAAATTATCGGGATTTTCAAACTCTTCCTCCAGGATATTCTGCATTTCCTGATCCAACGTGCTGTAAATTTGGATTCCTCCCGTACTGATCTTCTGCCGGGCCTCATCGATGCTCATGCCCTCTTCTACAAAGGCCTCGATCACATCTTCCCGGATCAGCTCTGCAAAATGAGCCGAAACATCGCTGCCGTCAAACCGGCTGGGATTGATCCGTTCATGAAGGGTTTCCCCGGCTGCCAGGGCTTGATCGTATTCCTCCTGGCTGATGTATTCATTTCGAAGCATCTGACCCAGTACCACCCGATATCGGGGTACCGTCCGCTCATCAAATATAATGGTGTATTCCTGATAATTTCCGTAAACAATATACTCCTCCAATGCCTCATCCGAGGGAATAAAACGAATGGGGGAATATCTTGAAGGATGTTGGGTTATCCCTGCTATCATTGCGCTCTCCACCAGATCCAATTCGCTGACGGGTTTTGAAAAATAGGCCTGGGATGCGGCTTCCACTCCGTGGTTTTGCCCGCCTAAATTAATGGTATTGAGATAAGCCTCCAGGATTTTCTCCTTGGACAGCTGACTCTCGATCTCTTTGGCATAGTAGGCATCCTGTACTTTTCGGCTTAGGGTCTGGTCGTGAGTAAGATACACGTTCTTGGCCAGTTGCTGGGTGATGGTGCTGCCTCCCTGCCTGGAACCCGTGGTGATGTTTCGCCAGGCGGAGCCCACAATTCTTCGGTAATCCAGCCCGCTGTGCTCCCAAAAACGTTCATCCTCCACAGCCACAATGGCCTCCTGCAGGGTTTTCGGAATGTTTCCCAGGGGTACAATGATTCTCTTTTCCTCTTTCCCGATAACCTCCAGCTGCTCTCCCCGGTTGTCATAGATGACCGAGTTTTTCTCGATGTAGTCATAGATATTTCTTGCCCGGATCTCCGGCGTATCGTTCAATATATTTAAGACCCAAAGCAGGCCTAACACTCCGCTTATTACAACCAAAATCGCTACAATAATGCTCAGCATCTTCATTCCGTAAAGCAGGGTCTCTTTTTTACTGGTTCTGGGTCTTTTCCCTCCGGTGCTAGGGTTATTTTCCTCTTCCCGGTAATGCTCTCTATTCATTTTTCTCCTCCTGAATTCCATTCTCGATTCCTATAATATCCCTAATTTATTTCTTATCCTAATATTTAAGTATACCATATTTACTGTGGAAAGTAATCAGAAAAGAGGGA
>SLKF01000305.1 GCA_007134725.1 Clostridiales bacterium
CGAAGAATATTTCTCAGAGGACCTTTCCGATCGATTTTTACAGGATAAACTGCCAAGCAAGGATGAAAGTAAGGATGACAGAAAAGATGAAAGCTTACCGAAAGAAAAAGACTTAAACATTCAAAAATTGGTGAATCGAAGGCTTAGAAAAGTAGTTCTTACCTCAGTGATCATCGTAGTGCTTCTTTATGTAACCGTATTCTATGGAATATCTGCTGTGGTGGACGGAATGCATTATGACCCTACGGCTATTACAGAGGCGGAGGAGGATGATTACCCCTGGGCGGATTTTCATTTCGATATGACGGCTTACGTGAGTCTTAACATGCCGGGTTATACCATCTCCTCTTTTACAAGCGTAATACCGGAGGGTTTTGGGAACTATGAACTTCGCTATCCTCTTCGAAGTCTTTTATCCCGACAAGCCCATAACCATAGGGTGAATGTTTCAAGGGGGAAATTGTCTTATGCCGACGGCGGAATTTTCGATTGGGAAAATCGTTCGAATTTGTGGGATGGTTTCGGCCTTATTCGTTATCCGGTAATGTATGAGTCCGAGGATATTTCTGCAGAAGAAGCAAAGAATTACCGGGAACAGGAAACTGAGCGTAAAAACAATATCACTCTTGATTTTTTAGAGGAGCTTAACCCGCTGTCCTATCTATCTATGCATGTAGTGTTTGAAGAAGATCTCACCATGATGGAATTCTATGAACTCAGTCGTGAGCATCACAACCTGGATTTTAAATGGGTAGGGATTCGTACAACCCCTAGGAAAACCCGGTGGAGTGAAAACCAACCAATGCATTTAATCGGTTTTAACCCTTCCCAGGACGAACCTTCGGGAAACAGTCGCCCAGACCCGGAGGAATATCCGCTTTTTAATCTGGAAGACTTGTGGGATGAGCCTCCCCGTTCAGAAGAAGAATTCGGGAAAATTTACGAAACCCATTTCCATTCCAGGCTGAACTATTTGAGTCAGCGGGAGGAGTTTGTCGAAATCTTTGATTTCAATTCTTATAAAGTTGAATTTTATGAAGAGGCCTTGAATTACATCGAACAAGAAGGGATTCATACCTATGGTGTCGTGGTTTATGGTACCGTAGAAGATTATTCAGAAGCGATTAATGATCTTCCTTACGAGTCCCTTTATATTGATGATGTGCTTCCGACGAATCCGAATATTTATTACTAAAATCAAGGAAACCAAATGGAAAACCAAAGCAAAGTGAAGACAATTACTCCGTCCCTCTGTCCGCTTTAATCATCTTTATAGGCCCATAGACTTATTTCCCATCCATAGCAAAGGTGTTAACCTATATCCAAAACCATTATGAAGAAGTGCTTAATCTGGAAAAAATCCTGACCTTTTACCAAAAAAATGATAACTTACGAGAGGGCGATGTCTATGTTAAACAAAAAAATCATTCCACTGCTGCTGATTTTATTAATCGGTATGTTTTTAATTGCAGGATGCAACATCCAACTTGCCGATGACTCCTCAGCAGAAAATCAAAATGGAGAAGAAAACCAAGAGGAAACCAATGTTTCCGACCAGGACCCTGAGGGTACGGGAAGTGATGACCCGGAGAATTCAGAAGAAGCTGAAGAAGTTGAAGAAGTTGAAGAGTTCTTCGAAATTACCATCTCCGCTGTTGGGGATGTTATGGTTCATAATAACCAATTAATCGCCCAGTACGATGCCGAAAAAGATGTCTATGATTTTCGTAACAACTTTCAGTATCTGAAACCTTACTTAGACCAAAGCGATGTCAATATGGCCAACCTCGAGACCACCTTTGCCGGTCCTGAACGGGGATATTCCAGTTTTCCAATGTTCAACACCCCGGATGCATTAGGTGAAGCCCTGGGTAATGCAGGTTTTCAGTTTATCAGCACCATCAACAATCATACCTATGATACCGGAGAACAGGGTTTTTACAGAACTTTGGATATCCTAGAAGAACAGGGGCTTACCCCCTTAGGCACTCGAAGTGATGAGTCCGAACCAAGATACGTCATTGAAGAAGTTGAAAACATCAAGGTCGGCATGACCGCCTATACTTATGAAACGGAAAAAATGGGAGAGGAAATCTCTTTAAACGGTATTCGAATCCCATCCCATATGGAGCCGTTAATGAATACTTTTCATGATCACTACCAGGAAGAAGATATCAGAGAAATGGAAGAGATCATAAACGCCATGAAGGACGACGGTGCAGATATTATCGTGTTTTTTCTGCATTGGGGAAATGAATACCACCGGGAACCCAGTACCTTTCAAACCCAATTGGCCAATAAACTATCCAGCCTCGGCGTGGATGTAATCTTCGGCAGTCATCCCCATGTGGTACAGCCCATGGATATTATTGAAAACGACGGCCACGAAACCTTAGTGGTCTATTCCATGGGGAATCTGATTTCCAATCAACGGGAGGAAACCTTACGAAACTACACCGCCAATGCCCAGTACACGGAAGATGGCTTAATGGTACACGCAACCTTCCAAAAGAGTTCCTTAACCGAAGAAGTTGAAAGAATCTCAGTAGAGTACACCCCGTTATGGGTATATCGCTATTCGGACGGCAGCGGCTTTGGATATGAGGTCCTTCCCGTAGCGGAGACCATCAATAATTTCGAAGCCTTTAATATCCAGTCCGATGACTTAAAAAACCGAATAAAAAGATCCTTAGAAAGAACCGAGGAAATGGTACTTCAGAATAATGATACCTTTATCCTTAATGATGGTACTTTCGAGTAGAGTAAACTGTACATGGATCCAAAAGAAAACTAAAAAAAAGATAAGAAAAAGATAACCGCCGAAGGATTGAAAAAGATCCCGGGCGGTTATTATCGTTGTTATGAATTTATCCAATTTCATCTTCCCGCTCTTAATAAGCGGTTCGTGACTTTCGACAAAAAATCCGGTTTGACTGCTACTTTTCCCTTCCGATTCTTTAACGGTTGTTCGTTAATATTGATGCTAGTATCTTTCTCCTGTTTTAACTTAGCTTCCGTATACTTGAAAGTATGGACATCTATTGTGTTTTGATGTTTTATTATGTTCTTAATAAATTTCCCCACCGTATCATTGATCTCAAAGAGATAACCTTGTTGACCTTTCACATCTTCAGTAAAAAGCATATATTTCCCGTGACATAAGGGAAGCAGTTGATCCCTGTGGGTTGAAAGTTCGATTGGCTTTTTCAGTTCTTGATAATTTACCTTAACCATCCACCCTTCTTTCTTTTCCGCCTCTTCTTGGTCTGAAAGAAAGGGGCTTGAGGCCTCTTTGCAGTTTTCTTCGGCACGATTCATCGATACAACCTGTCCCTGAACAACACTAAAAATATAATCTCCTGGCTGAATCTTTTTTAGGTTAGATTCGTGAAACATTTCTTGATCACTTTTCCTAGATTGGAATTCCCAAAGATATCCTCCTGTGGACTCCTCATCATAGGTTTTGTTTTGGAATACGATAAAATAAGCCATTTCCATCCTCCTCCGTTTTTCATCTTCACTATACCTTATTTTTCACAGCTTGCCAACTACTGATTTAAGTTCTCTTTATCCGTCTCAAAACTCATCGAAAACAGATGCAGAAACAGGAACTTTTCAGGTCCCAATCCATAAGACAAAAATACTATACGAAGAAGTAATAACAGTACTCATACCGGTGCAAAAGAAAATCGAAAAGAAGATAAAAAAACAACCGCCTGAAGGATTACAAAATTCCATACCTTAAGGAGGTTTTATGTTGCATCAAATTGCTTGCAGACAATTTCCTATCCTTTGTCCGCTAAACATTCATCAGCTAGTTTTTTGTTTCCTCGGCCCATTACTATAATCCCGGCGATAAATGTAATTCCACAAACCAGAAGGTAGGGAACCATCATAGCCATGCCACCCCAATCTGCTTGGGTGTCGGCATAACCTGCCATGTTCATTCTTATAGCCAGCATGCTAAGCCCATATGCCACGGGAATCAGTCCCATGATGTGAATTGAGATCTGCTTTGCTTTTAGTCCTATTAAAATAAACGTCACACCGGTTATCCAGTTGGATATTCCAAAAGTCCCCAGCAACCGCAACTGTTCTGTTGCAGTAGAGGTGGTTAAATCAAGCCCTGCGATGTTTAGAGCTGCATATTCAAGTGCTACTGTATGCATAAAACCACGGACAAGATCGATTACCCCAAGGAAAATAAGTACAACCCAAACAAATTTCGGCACTTGTGTTTTTTCTTTATCCATTGTATTCCTCCTTGTATTTTTTGCTTTTTATTAATGACAACAACAGCATTATTACGCATAGGGGTACTAAAATATAATTTCCTATACCTCCAGGGGCTGTACCCGCTGTTACTATTGGCTTCATAGTGCCGATTACAATTCGCATAATATATTCGATTATCAACAGAACATACATAGCGGATATCAATGATTGGTACCTAAGGTAAACAACACCGTATACAACACTCATCAACAGCTGCGACAATCCCCACAATGAAAACATCATGATTACAGTTGCCGCACCTGCAGATGTATAGCTATCAAGGGGTATAGTTGCTATTGACTGTGCTCCTCCATCTGACGCAAAGATATGAATTAAACTTCTGGCCATTGTTATCACAGTAAGGATTAGAAATACGTATTTTGAAATCCGGTTACCTTTGTATACATTGTCGATGGTTTTAGGCAGGATTCTTATTCCTTCATTTTCCATTTTATCTGCCTCCATCTTTCTTCAATAATTCAATCCGTATATCATATAACCTCAATATGGATTCACAGTCAAGATCTTCAAATATTTTCTTCGTGAGCATATCCCGATTGATCATCTCTAAAATACTCATTAATGCCTCGGCATGTTCATTCGGTCTATCCCCTTGATTCTTAAAAATCAACTGCTTATAGGCATTTTCTCTGAGCCTTCGTTGCTTCTCCCGAATATAACGCCAAATATCATAATTCATTCCTAAATATAGGTTTTTGAAGTACCGGCTATGCATGGGATCTGAAAGTAAATTGATGTTGAATAAAAACAGTTCCCGAAAGATTTTAAACACATCATATCTTTCCTTGTTCAGCACTTTTGATAAAAATATTTCAGATTGCTTTTCCATAACTTTACCGGTGGTAAAAAGGTATACGTCTAACTTATCTTCAAAATACAAATAAAAACTTCCTCTGGATATTCCGGAGTTCTGAACGATTTTATTAATGGATGCATCCATATATTGATGCTTTGAAAACTCTTCAAAGGCTACTGTAAATATAACCTCTTGTTTCTCTTCTTTTAGATTGAAAAAGGCTTTTTTCGGCATAATTTAGGACTCCTTTGTTTGATATTTACTGGCTCATCAACTTTAATGACATCTTGTCATTTTCTTATTTTCATTGTAATGACAAGGTGTCACTTTGTCAAGTTAAATATTTGCTGAATCAAAGGGAGGTTAAACCACAGGAATTCTAAAGCTATGGCAGTTACATCGGATAAAAAGACAAACAACATAAACACAAAGATAAAAACAAAAAAAA
>SLKF01000123.1 GCA_007134725.1 Clostridiales bacterium
ATTCTTGCGGGACTGATGTTTTATCTTCTCAGACCTTTTGTAAATCTTTTGAATAAAAAAATGAGCAGAGGGATATCCATTTTATTAATTTACCTTATTTTTATCGGGATCATTGTTGTGAGTCTCGCTCTTCTTGGCCCTGTGCTTCAAGGGCAGATTATGAGCCTTGCCAACAATATTCCTCAAATTGTAGAGGGTATTCAGGATTGGTTTTTGGAAATTGATCTATTCAATCGAATCAGTCAACTTCAGCAGGAAGAGTTTTTAGACATTGACGGTTATATAGAGTCTGCCATGGAAACTTTGAACAACTGGGGAAGAGGAGCTATAACCGGAGTGGGGAGTTTATTAGGATCTTTAGCTTCGGCGGTATTTACTTTGATTTTACTACCCATTCTTCTTTTTTATGTGTTAAAGGACTCAAGAAAATTTGAAGAAGGATTCATCAGAATGTTTCATCAAAAGCAGCAGCCGGAAGTTCGGGAAATTTTAGAGGATGTGGACCGGGCTCTCAGTTCTTATATTCAAGGCCAGGGCTTGGTATGTCTTTTCGTTGGAATGCTATGCCTAATTGCATTTTTAATTATCGGTCTGGATTATGCTTTGCTATTGGCAATTATTGCAGGGCTTACTAATATTATACCTTTTTTCGGGCCATGGATCGGAAGCATTCCGGCAGTGATCGTAGCGCTGTTTTTGTCACCTATCACCGCACTGTTTACTGTGGTTGCGATTATTATTATTCAGCAAATTGAGAGCAACTTAATTTCTCCTCAAATAATCGGAAAAAAGCTGAATTTGCATCCCTTGGTAATTATCTTTTTAATACTTATTGCAGGACAGCTGGTGGGTTTGATTGGAATGATCTTAGTAGTGCCATTGTTTGCATCAGTTCGTGTATTGTTTACCCATGGTCGAAAAATATGGAAAATCAAAACTAATCCTATAAAAGAAATCTCATACAGGAAAGAATAAAGGGTTCTTCGTCTTTCTATAAAAAGGACTTGTAGATATTAGAAAATAATTGCTTTTGAGCAATCATTCAAAAAAGCTGAAGGTAAAGTCGAAAACATATCATAACAAAAGCCACCGATCAGTGGCTTTTGTTGTTTTTGAAGCGATTTTAAATATTACACTTTTTCATGGCTGGCCAACTTATTCATGGGACAAACCATATTTCTAAGCATTTTCCCGGAAATTCGATATTTATCTCCTGCCCTTCAGTTAGCTCTTGTTCGGTGACTTCATGCCAGTTTTTTTTTGGCATTTAATTCTCCCCAATTGCTATCCGGTTGTTTATTTCTTCGTAAAAGCCATTTTCGGTTGATTGCAGGTCGGGCACCGCCAGTGTTCCGGCAAATCATCAAACGATGTTCCTGGTACGATGTCTCGGATTCTGTCTCCTTTTTCGGGCCGATAGGTATATCCACAAACGGTACATTTATACTGGTTCATATAAAATCTCCTTTCTATCTGAAATCTAGAAGTTATATACCCTATGGGTAAGGGAAGTAATCCATAAATTACTAAAACTTAGAAAAATTCCAGTTCTTAACGGTATATTCCCCTAAGATAGGGTAAAAGATATATAAATTGGAACCTAGTAACAATGGAAATATAGAGAGGTGATATAGTGGTGGAATATAATGATCAAAAGGCGGATCTTTTTTTCGCAGGACCGGTATTTATTATTGCCTGGGATCCTAAAAGTGATTGGCCGATTAAATATGTATCGAAAAATGTTCAGGATATATTAGGCTATAGTGCTGAGGAAATGATGCATCCAAATTTTTTGTATGATGATTTGATTCATCCTGAAGATTTGCCTCGTATCGATCGGGAATCCAAGGAAAATCTCAATGATAATAAGAGTACCTATGAACTTTTTTACCGTATTAAGACAAAAAAAGGAGAATACCGATGGTTCTATGATTATAGTAAGGTGGATCGAGATGCTGATGGGAATATCGAGCAAATTCGAGGGTATTTAGTAGACCAAACTCTATTAATCGAAACACAAAAGCATCTTAATTGGGAGCGGCAGCGACTAAGAGATACATTAGAAGCAGGAAACATTGGAACCTGGGAGTGGAACATCCAAACCGGGGAGGTTTTATACTTTGAAAATCTATTAAAGATCAGTGGATTCAGTATGGAAGAACTCTTACCCTTAAGTCTGGAGAATTGGAAAAAATTTGTCCATCCCCAAGACCTAAATCAAGTAGAAGGCGAAATTCAAAGAATATACAATAAAGAACAGGAAAATTATGCTCTTGAAATTCGTAGAAAACATAAACAGGGTCATTGGGTATGGATCGAAGAGAAAGGAAAAGTTATACAATGGACGGAAAAAGGAGAACCTCTTTTAATGAGAGGGGTATACATTGATGTTACAAGACGGAAAACGATAGAGAAGGATTTAATTAAAGCAAAAAAAGAAGCGGAATCTGCAAATCAGGCGAAATCCACCTTTCTTGCAAATATGAGTCATGAAATTAGAACCCCGATGAATGGGATTATTGGATTTCTTGAGCTTCTTTCCGATACGGAACTGTCTTTGCAACAAAAGAGTTACCTAAAGCATGTTCAAAATGCTTCGAAAAATTTGATGAATATTCTAAATGATATTCTGGATTTATCTAAAATTGAATCGAATAAAATGGCTTTGGAATCCATCCCATTTGATATTGAAAAAACTATTGAATCGGTAATTGCTATGTTTGATCAACAGGCCAAAATGAAAGGGCTACGCCTTTCTATGGTAGTGGATGGAAGCCTGCCTCGATTTGTCATAGGGGACCCGACCCGACTGCATCAAGTACTGGCGAATTTAGTCAGTAACGGGATTAAATTTACTTCCGAAGGAGAAGTCATCATTAAAATCAGGGGGGATCAAGAGAAGAAAAGTAACACCTTGATGATGATGATTGAAGTACAGGACACAGGAATCGGTATTAAAAAAATACATCTGAATAAGCTTTTTCAAACCTTTTCACAAATTGATGAGAGTCATACCCGTTTGTATGGTGGTACAGGCTTAGGTTTGAAAATCACAAAAACTTTAGCAGAACTAATGGATGGCAGCATTGATGTAAAGAGCGAATATGGTACCGGAAGCATTTTTACAGTCCGGTTACCCTTTGAGATATCGGAAAATCCTTTGCAAAATCCT
Organism: Clostridiales bacterium; assembly: GCA_007134725.1. Classification (GTDB taxonomy): domain Bacteria; phylum Bacillota; class Clostridia; order Peptostreptococcales; family T1SED10-28; genus Isachenkonia. Next base: position 3,173 of record SLKF01000123.1, read on the forward strand.
GTTGAAGAAAATAAAGGGTTTAAAAAGCACGCAGAGAATCTAAACAGTTTAGAAAAGGCGAAAGTATTGGTTGCGGAGGATCAGGAACTGAACCAGGAGATTATGGTGGAACTATTGGAAAGAAAAGGAGTAAGCTGTGACCTTGCTGAAAATGGAGCGGAGGCCATAGAAAAATTCAAAGAAGAGGCCTATGATTTGATATTAATGGACTGCCAAATGCCTATAATGGATGGATACGAAGCTTCAAAAAACATACGGAATATGAAAGGGGAACAACCTAAAATTATTGCCATGACCGCCTATGCCATGAAAGATGATGAGAAAAAATGTTTCGATGCAGGAATGGATGGTTATTTAAGTAAGCCCATCGACTTAAATCAACTGGAGCAGATCATTGAAGAAGTCCAAATCGAAAAAATTAACAGAAAAGATAAACCTGTAAATACTTTTATGACTGATGAAAAACGATTGGAAGGAGATGAAGACACAAAAGATCCTTCAGTTTCGGAAATAGATCAAGTTAAACAGGAGAAAACTCAGGAGAAAAAAGGGATTATGATGTTATTTAAAAAGCTTTTCAAATCATGAAATATTTCCATATCGGAAACTAAGTAAAGATTTAAAGAAGACAGGATGTATTATAAGAATCAATTGATGGGTATATACCCAATATAGGTTAGATCCTCAGGAGGTGTATAGACTATGAAAACCATAGGGAAAGTAGCATCGGTGAAAGATCATAAGGCAATAGTTCAAATTGCGCCTTCCAGTAGTTGCGGTTGAGCACAAAAGTCTTGCAGCCAATGTGCCGGCAAGGATCAACTCGTTGAAGTTGAAAACTCTTTAAATGCAAAGGAAGGTCAGAGAATATTGGTCGAAATCGTAAACCCGAAAATCTCTAGCAGTGCTTTTTATGTATATATAATCCCTTTAGTGGTAATGGTGATGGGGGTATTTGTAGGCCTTCGGTTAGGACAAAATGCTGGGTATGAAGATTTGGCAGAGGTCATTAGCGTGGTGACAGGGATTGTATTTTTATTCTTTAGCTATATTTTATTAAGTATATTTGACCGAAAAAAAAGAATTAATCAACAAGAGGAATCTTTGGTTCGAATGAAAGAAATTATAGAAGAAGAGGAGGTAGTTGATGAAAAAAAAGTTGGATCAGATAGTAATCGAATGCATTAAGGGAGACATTGCTTCACAAAAAGATATGGAGGCGGTGGTAAATGCAGCAAATGCAGAACTAAATATTGGTGGAGGTGTAGCTGGTGCCATTCACCGAGGAGCAGGGCCGAAACTGGAAAAGGAATGTCGAAAATTTGCACCAATTGCCCCGGGGGAGGCAGTGATTACCAGGGCTTATGATTTACCCAATGAGTATGTAATCCATTGTCTAGGTCCGGTTTATGGACTGGATAGCCCTGAAGATAAGCTACTTGGAGATTGTTATCGAAATGCTTTAAAGATTGCTGAGGAGAATCAAATCCATTCCATTGCTTTTCCTGCTGTTTCCACTGGGGCTTTCGGATATCCGATAGAAGAAGCCACAACGGTTGTATTTAAAACTATCCAAGAACTTGTTCCAAAACTAAAAAATGTTGAAGTAGTACGGTTTGTTCTTCACAGTGAAAAGGATCTTGGTATCTATATAGAGGCATTGAATCAGCTATATAAGTAGAGAATACGGTTTGTTAATCTAAAGACAGGGTATAAATATAGTGAGATAAACGATCGGGATACCAAAAAGGAGGGATGGAATGAAATTATTAGTGTGCTTTGACGGTTCTGAACCGAGTAAACGGGCGATTGAAAAAGCCCGACAACTGACAGCTGATTGTGGAATTCATGAGGTCACAATTATTCATGCTTATCAAGATAACTACTGGGTCTCCTTGGGAGACGGCTATGCACCCTCTCCGGATATGCTTAGAAAATTGGAAGATTATGAAAAAAGTCAGATTCAAGAAAAAGAAGAGGAAATTGAGGAAATTGCAAAGACTTTTGCTAATACCGAGGCGGTGGTAAACATAAAAACGATTCATGGACATCCCGCCAGAGTCATCACGAAGGTCGCGGAAGAAGGAAACTATGATTTGATAATTATCGGAAGTCGGGGGCTGGGAGGTTTTCGAAAAGTTGTATTGGGAAGTGTCAGCAATGCTGTTATGCAGGGAACAAATGTGAGTGTAATGGTGGTTAAATAAAAACAATACTATATATTAAGGAGTGATTGGATGAAAATATTAGTTTGTTATGACGGCTCTGAAGCCAGTCAAAGAGCGATCGAAAAAGCACATCAATTAACTGCAGATTGTGGTATCCATGAAGTTACCCTATTACATG
>SLKF01000059.1 GCA_007134725.1 Clostridiales bacterium
CGGTACCCTCTTTTATGAAGCCCGGGACCACTGGTGTCGATGGTTAGGGTGGCTTCATCTTTTAACAGGGCCACCTCAATTTTATACATTCCCTGCTTTTCTTCAAACCAGCTGACCTTGTAGTCTTTCTTTAAACTTTCCACCACGGCTTTTTTTACGATAGCCTGACAATCCGGCACACTAAAAAGCTTGGAGTTGATGGATTTTCCATTGACGGGAAATTCCCCATCCTGTGGAATCCACTGACTCCAATTCAGAGCTTTTGTTTTTTCAAAGAGCTCATCAAAGGTGGTGGCCTTAAAGGATCCGATTTTGAGCAGCACCCGATCCGCACTTCGAAGCCACAGATTTGCCCGTACAATCCCTAAGGGATCGGATTCGAAAAGGACCCTTCCGTTTTCCACGATGACATTTTCATAGCCTAAGGCTTTCACTTCTCTTGCCACCACAGCTTCTAAGCCAAAGGCTGCGGTTGCGATTAATTGTATTTTTTCCACAAATTTTCCTACTTTCCTGTGTCCCTTGATTTATCCATCTAAGGACCTGTTTACTTTTTTCATTTCGGTTAGCCTTCAATGCGTACACCACTCGCTCCTGCTACTTCCTATTTTTTAAAAATAGGATCAATTTCATTGAATAAATCCTTATTATCTTTTAGTTTATGCTCGTTGCCTACAACACAAAGATAATTTTTAGCCATCACATCCCGTATCAGATCCGCTTGGGCTTGGATATCTTCCACCGTGGTGCTTACAATTTCTTCCCGTTCCTTTTCTAAATCTTCATGGGTGATGTTACAGAAGTAATAGGTTGCCGCCTTTTCTCCCTTGGCAGAAGGGGTCATGGGTGCATCCACTTTACTGATGGTTCCGAGAATATACTTGGTCATCTCCCGTTCATCGGCCTCAAAACTTCGGACATAGTCCTCGGCTTTGTTATAGGTATCAATGGTTTTATTCAAATGAGGATCCCGATAAGAGGTGAAAAACATGTTTCCACTCCGGCTAAAGTTGGTCATGGCTCCATAGGCGCCGCCTTCAATCCGGATTTTGTTCCATAAATAGTTTAGGCTGATGATGGTTTTTAATACCTGCAAATGACCCGTGTATTTATAGCCTAACTCTTTAAAGTTATAGCCTTTTGCCACATACTGCACTTTTGAAGAATTGGCAATGCCCACATTGTGTCGTTTTAATTCAAAGTGATAGTCCGCAAGCTTGGGAACCTCATCCTTTAAGTGGACTTGTAAAATCCGGGAATTTTCGGCAAAAGCCTGGTAATCTTGGGAATCTCCCGTTACCACAAAAACCCCGTTTTGTTTATTAAAGATCAGTTCCCTTACCTTTTCTAAATTTTGTTGAAGCTCTTCAAATTTCGCTTCAAAATCCTTGTCCAGCTTTGCAATGAATTTATAAAAGGTAATCCCAGAACACTGCTCCATAAACATTTCCGCTTCGGAATAATGGGATCCTAAATGTCGGACGGCCACCATGTGACCTTCGGATTGAATGGCCATTTCCAGGCGGGATTTCATCTCTTTAATGATTTCTCGAATTCTTTTTTTATTTTCAAACTTGGAATTCTCAATGATTTCTCCCATAAGCTCGAATAAACGCTTGCTTTTATCCCGAAGGGCGGATCCTTGTACAATCATTTTCGGATGATACTGCCCTGGTTTTTTTAGATCTACAAAATTTTCTACCCTAAAGCCGATGCCACCGGTGTAGATTTCCATTTCATTGGATAAGTCTTCATAACCGTAATTCTTTGTTGCCACTCTTCCAAGAAGTTTTCCAAGAAGGGAAGCGTAGGGAATCAACTCTTGGGGAACGACCCTTAGGTCAAAGACCATATCGGTATACAGGATCTTATTCGTATAATGCTCGGCATACAATACCTTCATTCCTAGATTTTCTCGAATTTCCTGGGGCAGTTTTTCTGTTTTCTTACGGATATCCTCCCGGGACAATTGGGGAATGGTTTCCAGCTCTTCTTTTTTATCGGGAGTTCCCTGCTTTTTCTTGAGGGTTTTCGTCTCTTTAACTAAGACGTCCAATTCCTCTTTGGATAGTTTCTCTTTGTAGCTTTGAAGATCTTTTTTTATTTCTTCATCCCGCTCTTTTATCATGCCTTTGGTAGGCACTAAGGTCAGGATCGCTTGATGATTGTTGTTGAGAAGATATTTATCAATCATTTTCTCAAAATAGTCTGTGGTCAGGGCCTGTCGTATCTTTTTAAACACCGCTTCATACTGCAGATGAATGGAGGGGTGGGCATCATAGAGCCAGGTATCCATGGTTTTAATACCGTAGATCAGCCCTTTAGGGTATCGTCCATAATCCGCTTCTCTGAGCTCAAATTCCGTGGCGTTTATGGCCCCTTCAATCAGTTTTTTATCAATGCCTTCCTCTACAGTTTTTTCCAATGTCTTATAGATCACTTCCAAAAACTTCTCTTCATCCTCAGGGTTTGCACCCTTTACAATTACCGAGAAATTATGTTGCAGTAAGCTCTCATCATAGGAGCTTAAGACGTCTTCCCCGATTTCTGCATCCAGTAATGCTTTTTTCAAGGGAGCCGCCGGCGATTCCAGCAAAATATGGTTTAAGATATCAAAAGCCAGGTAAAATTCCGGGTCTCTGGAGTCTCCTACGGCGTAATTCAAGCTTAAGTAGGTTTTGTTCTCTTCGCTCTCTTCATCGGAAATCGGATATTTTTCTACGGCCCGATGGGGTTTCTCAAAGGAGGGATGCATGGGTATGGAGGAATCAATTTCTTTTGCCTCAAAGTCTTTTAAGTACTCTTCATTGATAAACTTCAGATGTTCTTCCATATCTCCGTTTCCATAAAGATAGATATAAGCATTGGATGGATGATAGAATTTTCGATGGAAATCCAAAAAATCCTTATAAGTAAGTTCCGGTATTACATCGGGATCGCCTCCCGATTCGTTCCCATATACATTATCCGGGAATAAATGCTCCTGGATTTTTCGAAATAGGATCTGATCCGGTGAAGAAAAGGCACCCTTCATTTCGTTGTATACCACGCCGTTATATTTAATCTCATCCCCGGGATTTTCCAGTTCATGATACCAACCTTCCTGTCGAAGGATGTCCGTATCTCCATAGATGTTCGGATAAAATACCGCATCCAAATATACATCCATTAAGTTTTTAAAATCTTGAGGGTTTTGACTGGCTATGGGGTACATGGTTTTGTCGGAAAAAGTCATGGCATTTAAAAAGGTGTTTAAGGATCCCTTGGCAAGTTCGATAAAAGGATCCTTTGCCTTGAACTTTCTGGATCCGCATAATACGGCGTGCTCTAAAATATGGGGCAGTCCCGTACTGTCTGTGGGGGGAGTGCGAAAACTTATGGAGAATACTTTGTTATCGTCGTCGTTGGCTAAATAATAAAGCTTTGCTCCACTTTGTTTATGCACAAATAAATAACCGTCAGAGTTGATCTCCTCTACGGTTCCTTTGTCCTGTAATTCAAATCCATGAAGCATCTGACCTTCGTTTACTTTCATTCTTTGATCCGCTCCCTTCTATTGATCTTTCTCAGTTCTTGCTCATTAATTTTCTGCCTCTATTATACCATTGTTTCCCCATCTTATCCAGAGGAGGACAAGAGGACAGGAAGACAGCGGGACGGAGTAATTGTCCGCTCAAAGACAGAGAGACAAGGGGACGGAGTAATTGTCCGCTCAAAGACAGCGGGACGGGAGGTTGCGTATAAATGCAACCCCAACCTTTGTCTCAACCTGATCAGCGGACAATCACTCCGTCCCTCTGTCCGCCTCTGTCCGCTAGTTTTTGATTAGTGGCTCAATCTCAGTGGATGACAACACCTCTGCTCCACTGTTGTTGGGTAAAAGTACTTTGACGGAGGAGGCCACTTCATATTTTAAAAACATTTCCTGAATTCTCCTGCCCAAACTTTCTCCTTCTTCATCGCTTTCAACAATGGCCATAACCGTAGGCCCCGCCCCACTTAGAGCTGCGGGAAAACGCTCTCTTCGAAGAGTCTCTAAAATCTCTTTCAGTCCTGGTACTAAGTCCCTGCGGTAGGGTTCATGAATTCGATCATCCATAACCTTTCCAAGAAGACTGATATCCTCTTTTAAAAAGCCTTCCACAACCAAACTTACCCTTCCAAGGTTAAAGGCGGCGTCGGAAAAAGGAACCTTATCCGGCAATACGGACCGGGATTTTTCCGTAGTTAATTGAAAATCAGGAACCACTACAACGTAGCGCCATAGAGGATTCACGGTTGTTTTGCTCCAAAGAATTTCCCCATCATCCAATTGGGTACTGACCACTAATCCCCCCCAAAAAGCGGGAAGAATATTGTCGGGATGCCCTTCTATTTTCGTAATAATTCTCAGGATTTCTCGATTCGAAAGGGGACTGCCCAGTAAGTAATTCGCACCAAGAGCTCCGCCGACCAAGGCAGAAGATGAACTTCCCAGTCCTCTTGCCGGGGGAATATTATTTGTTAAGGTAATTTGAAGGGTTTCAAAGTCTTCTTTTGTAAATAAATCCTTCTTCCCTTCTTCCCTTTTTTTTATCCGCTCCTGAAAACCTTTTTTCTCGTAAGCTTTTTTTACCACGGCTTGAATGCATTGGTAAACGATGTTGCACTTTTCTCTGGAAATATCTTCTTTTCCCTCGCCTATAATATCGATCTTAAATGCTTTGCTTTTTTCGAGGGATACATAGTTGTATAAATTCAGTGCCAAGCCTAAACAATCAAAACCGGGGCCTAGGTTAGCGGTTGTGGCGGGAATCTTGACGATAACCATAAAATTCACTCCTTTATTATATAAACGAAAACCCCTAAGACTTCAGTCTTAGAAGGGTCAAGCCGGGCAAATGGATTCACACTCAAAATCTTTTTTTAGAAGAGAGAAAATAAATACGTTTCTAAACTGTTTTTCATCGTAGTGATATTGATATTGCCGCAGATAGCCTTCATTTTTAAAGTCCAACTTTTCTAAGAGTTCGATGGAATCAATATTCTCCGGATGAATAAACGATTGGATGCGATGAAGACCCAGTTGATAAAATCCAAAAAAAGCAATGGTTTTCAAACTTTCTGTCATAATCCCGACGTTCCAGTATCGTTTGGATAAATCGTACCCGACGGTTGCCATGGCCCCCATGGTAAAGTCCGATAAATAACAGGTCCCAATAAGGCGTTCTTCCCCTTTTAAGGTAATCGCCCAGGTAATCATTTCTTTTTTTTCATATTTTTCCTGAATGTTTTCTATGATTACCTTCGCTTCTTCTTCCCTATGGATACTGTTAATATTCATATATTGGGTTACTTCATCATTGGAATAGTAGTTTAAAAGATCTTTTGCATCCTTCTGAGCGATGGGTCTTAAAATCAGTCTCTTTGTCTCGAGGACCGGGAACTCCTGAAAGTATTTTTCTGCATCCATTTTCACGCCTCCTATTCATTTTTCATTCCCAAGTATAA
>SLKF01000034.1 GCA_007134725.1 Clostridiales bacterium
TAGGTACTGCTCTAGGAGGGGTAATGGCATACCCTAAACTTGAGGTCCGACTCACCTACTAGAAATAGACGGGTGTTTAATCACTCAAGAATCCCCTTCCTTTAGGTATGGGGAGTGTCAACGGATATCCTTATATTGCAACTCATAAAGATTGTAATATAAACCCTTCTCACTAAGGAGCTGATTGTGATTTCCCATTTCCCGAATACGCCCTTTATGAAGGACAATGATCTTATCACAACTTTGAATCGTGGATAAGCGATGGGCAATGGCGATGGTGGTTTTCCCTTTGATGATTTTTTGCATGGCGTCCTGAACCAGTTCCTCGGTTTCTGTGTCGATATTAGAGGTAGCTTCGTCCAATACCAGTACCGCAGGGTTAAAAGCCAGTGCCCTAGCAAAGGCCAGGAGCTGTTTTTGTCCCGAGGATAGGGTGGAGCCCCGCTCCATTACGGGCTCGTCATATCCATGGGGAAGCCTTTCAATAAACTGGTGAAGGTTTACATACTTGGCAATTTCCTTAATCTTTTCCCGGGAGATGTTGGGGTTATCCAAGGAAATATTTCCTTTAATGTCTCCTGCGAACATGAACACGTCCTGCAGTACAATTCCAATGTTTTCCCGAAGATCTGTAATGGAAATATCCCGAATGTTAACCCCATCGATTAAAATTTCTCCTTTTTGAATATCATAGAAACGGGCCATCAGATTAATAATGGAAGATTTTCCAGCTCCCGTGGCACCTACAAAAGCGATAGACTCTCCGGGACTAATTTTAAAGCTGACGTCCTTTAGCACCCATTCATCTTCATTATAAGCAAACCAAACATTCTTAAATTCAATTTCTCCCTGAAAATTTTTCAAGGGTTGGGGATTATCCGTATCCTGAATGCTGGAATGGGTATCCAACAGTTTAAAGATCCGCTCGGAAGAAGCCATGGAGGATTGGAGCACATTATATTTTTCCGTTAAGTTGTTGATCGGCTGGAAAAACTGTTTGATGTAGTTGATAAATGCAAAGAGAATACCGAATTGAATATTGCCTTGAACCACCTGTCCACCACCGTACCAAATGATAATGGCAAAGCCTAGGGACCGTATAATTTCCATGGAAGGGCGATATATGGCAAATATAAAAACTTCCCGTTTATTCGCCGCCAGGAGCTCCTCGTTGGTTTTATTAAATTTATTGAATTGTTGAGCTTCCCGCTTAAAGGTTTGAATGGTTTTCATCCCGGTAAAATTTTCGCTAAGGGAAGAATTAATTCTTGCAAGCTTTAGTCGAACTTGGCGGTAAGCATCCCGTACTTTTAGTCGAAAAAGGTAAGAGGACAGCAGTAGCACCGGCAGTACCAAAAATGTAAGAAGTGCCAGCCGAAAACTCATTGTAAGCATAACGATGACGACGCCGACCAGGATGAAGATATCTTTAAAAAAGCTTACCAACACCTCTGTGTACATTTGATGCAGAGTTTCCGTGTCATTGGTAATTCTTGTGACTAAACGTCCTACAGGGTTCTTGTCAAAGAAACTTAAGGACATATACTCTACATGGGAGAATAACTGTTGCCTGATATTGTAGATGATTTTATTGCTGGCATAATTTAAGGCGTACACTTGAATGTAGTTCATGATGAAGGCACTGATAATCAGACCTAAAAAGATCCAACCGATGCGCCATAAACTGTTGATGTCTTCTGCTCGAAAAGCTTGGACTCCATCGTCATCCAAAAGATTGGCGGGGATTTGTCGGTCTTCAAATACTAGATATTCACCATTGCCGGATTCAAAAGTTCCCGGCACATCCACATTCCCTAAGAACTCCTGCAAAAGATATACTTCTCCATCAATTCGCACCAGTTGAGCCATGGAACTATATAATTCTTCGGGTTCTTCTGTATAGTAATATTGACCGTTGTATTCTACGGCTCCTTCCGCTACGGGTTCGTCGTAAACATATAAAGGACGGTCGTAAACATTAATATGTTCGTCAATAGCCACTTGGATAAAATATGGTCGGGCAAGTTCTACTCCTGCAATAAAGATTAATAGCACAATACATAGGGCTATGATTTTCCAGTATGGCTTTGCATAGCTCAGGAGTCTTCCCATTAATTTCGAGTCGTAGGCTTTTCCCAGGTTTTCTTCTTCGTGATAGTTGCTCATGTTTACACCTCCTAGTCTTCTTTTGTGATTTCTTCTTCCAGTAACTGCTTTTCATAGAGTTCGAAATACAAATTCTTATTTTTCAACAATTCCTCGTGGGTTCCTTCTTCTAAGATCTGTCCTTCATCCAACACTACAATTTTGTCGCAGTCCTTAATGGTGGAGATTCGGTGGGCAATTAATATACTGGTTTTAGATTCCATTTCTTTTTTCAAATGACCGAGGATTTTTTCTTCCGTATCCGTATCTACGGCGGAAAGGGAATCATCTAGAATCAGAATCTGTGGATCTTTAATCAAGGCCCGTGCGATGGAAATTCGCTGTTTCTGTCCACCGGAAAGAGTAACACCCCGTTCTCCCACAAAGGTCTTGTAACCTTCAGGAAAGTCTAAAATATTTTCATGGACCTGGGCAATTTTTGCTACCCGCTCCACTTCTTCCTGAGAAGCTTCATCCACACCGAAGGCGATGTTGTCGGCGATGGTAGTGGAAAACAAAAAACTATCCTGATCCACATATCCAATATGATTTCGAAGGGATTCGATCTTGATTTTTTCAATGGACAGTCCGTCTATTCGGATTTCCCCTTCCTGGGCTTCGAAGAGATGGAGGAGAAGGCTGGCCACCGTGCTTTTTCCACTACCGGTTCGACCAATGACTCCAATGGTGCTGCCGGCGGGAATATCTAAGCTGAAGTTTTTTAAAGCGTATTCTTCCGTATCGGGAAATTTAAATGAGGTATTATCAAAGTGGATATCTCCCCGAAGATGGTCTATGGTTACGGCGTCTTTCCGGTCCACTATTTCCGGTTCCACATCCAAAATGGTGTTGATACGAGCCATGGAGGCAGAACCCCGTTGCAGGATGTTTACTACCCAACCGGCGGCCATCATGGGCCAGATCAGTAATGCCAAATAGGAGTTAAAGGCGATAAAATCGCCAAGAGTAATTGTCCGATTAATAACCAAAGTACCTCCATACACAATTACGATTAAATAACTAAGAGAAGAAATGGCCATAATCAGGGGTTGAAATACTCCGAAAATCTTAACCAGATGCATCTGTTTATCAAATATGTTTTGGTTCTTTGCGGCAAATTTATCCACTTCCTTTTCTTCCTGCACAAAGGTTTTAACCACCCGGATCCCAGAAAGGTTTTCCTGGACGGTTTCCGTTAAAGAGGAAAAAGATTCCTGAACCTTACGAAAGCGAAGGTTGATGGTCTTTCCAAAACGTCCTGAGGCAAAAGCCAGGAAGGGCAGGGGAAATAAGGCCAGTAAAGTCAGTCGTACATCGGTGGTAAAAAACATCATAAAGGTTGCGATCACTGTAATAAATACGGCGTCCACCACCATAACAATTCCTGGTCCAAGAGCCATGCGTACGGCGTTGATGTCGTTGGTGGCATGGGCCATTAAGTCTCCGGTTTTGCTTTTATTAAAGTAATTAGTAGAGAGCTTTAATAGATGGGAAAAGAGCTTGTTTCGAAGCTCGAATTCCAACTTTTTCGAAGTCCCTATGATATAAATTCTCCACAAAAATCGAAAGAAAGCCAATAAAAATCCAATAATCAACATATATACTCCGTATCGGAAAATTTCCGCCCGACCAATGAGATTTGCCTGAAGGTCATCGGTAAAGGTTCGAAGAATTTCCGGTAAAATCAACTGTAAAACGTCCACAAAAATAAGCCATACAACTCCTAAGATATAGGCCCATTTATGTTCGATGAAAAAGTACTTTAAGGTCTTGAAGTTTGCTAGCAATGTTGTCACTCCCCCCGTTTATTTTGTTTCACTAAATAAATTTTATTGTATAATAGAATCCTTAAGGATGCAAGAGTATTGATTGATAGGATTTGCTATTTCTAAAGAGGAGAACCTATGGTATTATAGTCTTAGTAAAGGGGGAATTACCATGTATCAAAACATCGATATTATTTGTAATCCCAGTTCTGGGAAACAAAAGTTTCAGGAAAATATCAAAGATATTAAAAAAATGTTACAAAACAGCGGTATTAATGTACAAATTTTTTATACGGAAAAAAAATACGATGCCAAGAATTTTACCATAGAAAGCTGTAAGGGGTCCACGGACCTGATTATTTCCGTGGGAGGTGACGGCACACTAAATGAAGTGATCAATGGATTGATGGCCTCGGAAAGACAAGTTCCTTTAGCTATTTACCCAACGGGAACGGTTAATGATTTTGCCACATACTTTCAAATTTCAACGAAGGTACAAAACTTTTTTGAGATGATTCAAAAGCAGCAGGAAAAATTAGTGGATGTGGGAAAAGCCAATGATCACTTTTTTATTAATGTAGCTGCAGGGGGAGCCATAACAGAGGTGGCCCATAAAGCCAGCAGTGAATCGAAAACCATATTAGGAAGAATGGCTTACATTTTAGAGGGGGCCAAGGATTTTCCGAAGCAAATTTTTAGGCCTGCAACCGTAAGGCTTACCATTGACGGGGAAGTAAAAGAAAAGGAAATATTGTTTCTGCTGGTTTCCAACACCCGCTATGTCGGCGGTTTTAAACAACTGATGAACCGGGCAAAAACCGATGACGGAAAACTGGACCTATTAATGGTGGAGAAAATTCCTATTCCGGAGTTTATCAATATCTTTGTTAAAGCCATAAACGGGAGCCATTTAAATCATCCCAAAGTATATTATAGAAATCTGGAAACGCTAGAAATCGAAGCGGACCCTGCTATGGAAATGGATATTGACGGTGAGTATCTAGGCAAGACCCCGGTAAAAATTTCGGTTCATAAAAAAGCGGTAACGATCCTGATTCCTTAAGGCAACGGATTTTTAGGAAGAATATCCTAAAAAGGGTGTTAAAAAGATCGGGAATTTATGTTAAAATAAGAGATATACTATTTTAGGAGGACGAAATATGCTGAAAATAGATGCTGAAAATGAAAATATGGATGTCATTACGGAAATTGAAAAAGAGCTCCGTTATCTTTGTACCATTGTAAAACAAAAAGGTCGGGAGATGCTTGTGGAATTTGAAATAACTCCCCCCCAATTTCAGGCATTGCTGTACTTGGTAAAGGAAGAAGATTTAACCATCGGAGAGTTAAGCAAGCGAATGTACTTGGCTTGCAGTACCATTACGGATTTGGTTGATCGTATGGAGAAAAATAAAATGGTTAAACGGGTCCGGGACGATAAGGATCGTCGGGTAGTCCGGGTTTCGGTTTTGGAAAAAGGACATACCATCATTCAAAAAGTCCTTACTGCCAGAAGAGAGTATCTACGGGATATTTTAAAAGATCTCTCGGAAGAGCAAAAAAGTTTTATCCTTGAGGGAATCTCTATGGTTTATGAACGAACGGATTCGAAGAATTAGTAAGAATTATTCGATTGCCTTCAACCGGTAAGTGTGCAGTTGAAAAACTTGCTGAATTAAGGTCGCAACAAAGGAGGGTTAGATTTATGGTAGGACAGGAAAAAATTGATCGAATCAATGAACTGGCAAAAATTGCGAAGGAACGGGATTTGACAGAGGCGGAAGAAACCGAACGAGAAGCCCTTCGAAAAGAATACATTCAGGCTTTCAAAAAAAGTGCCAAGCAGCAGTTTGATCGAATAAAAATTGTAGACTAACATCATGTTAAAAAGCCGGAGGAACTTCTCTGGCTTTTTTTTATGATTGACAGTGAAAATATGGGGATTGTGAAAAAAAATGGAATCGGTACACAAGAATAATGGAAACCCTTCGTATGATATAGTAGTTTTAAAATATTTGGTAAAATAATCTTTTGAATTTATGATTTCTGGGTAATATATAAAGAGAGGGTTATAAGACTTTAAGACTATACAATTATCCATCGAAAGAAGTGGAAACAGACAGGGATAGAGTTATTTATGGGAGCAATAGGAAGGATGTGGGACCATGATCAAAGTAGTACTTGTAGATAATCACATATTAGTTCGTGAAGGTATCAAATTATTATTGGAACAGGAAAAGGATATTGAGGTTGTCGGCGAGGCAAATAATGAAGAAGAAGCATTGGCGGCATTAAAAGAAACAAACCCCGATATCATTCTAATGGATATCAATATGCCGGAACTGAATGGAATTGAAACTTTGCGTAAAATCAAAGCTATGACTAAAAATCAGAAAGTGATCATCCTAACCCTTCATGATGAACGGGAATATGTGGTAGAGAGCATAAACTTAGGGGCTAACGGATATATCTTAAAGAGTGCGGAGAGTGAGAGCTTACTTCGTGGGATTCGGGACGTCAATAAGGGCGGTTACTATGTGCATCCAAGTCTGGCGGGATCACTGGTAAAAGACCAAAAGCAAACAGATCCGAAACTCAGTAAGGAACTGGAAGACTTGAAAAAACTAACACGACGGGAAAAGGAAGTGTTAAAGCTTATTTCCCAGGGGATGAACAATCGGGATATCGCCCATGCCCTGTTTATCAGTGAAAAAACCGTGAAAAACCATGTGTCCAATATTTTTAAGAAAATTCATGTGAATGACCGGACCCAGGCTGCTATATTTGCACTAAAAAATCAACCGGATCAGTAAGGATCCCAAGGGAGGACCTATGAAAAACGAGTTATTTTTCAATCGAGAAAGCCTATGGAAGACGTTGGATGAGCAAAAGCTAAAAGAAACTCAAGACTTTGGAGAGTCTTACAAAAGCTTTATTGACAATAGTAAAACCGAACGAAAATGTGTAAAAGAGATTATTCGACAGGCCAGGGCCGACGGGTTTGTATCCTTTGAGGAAATCCAAAAAGAAAAAAAGAAAACCTTGGAGCCGGGAGATAAAGTATATTTTATGAACAAGGAAAAAGCAGTCATATTAGCTGTAATGGGAAAGGAAGCCATGGAAACCGGCGTCAATATCATCGGTACCCATTTGGACAGTCCGAGACTGGATCTAAAACCTTTTCCTTTTTATGAAGATAAAGAACTGGCCTTGGCTAAAACCCATTACTATGGCGGAGTGAAAAAATACCAATGGGTAACCATGCCCTTAGCCATGCACGGTGTAATTACCAAGGAAAACGGAGAACTTGTGGAAATTACCATCGGCGAGGATCCCACGGATCCCATATTAATGATTTCCGATTTGCTACCCCATCTATCCAAGGACCAAATGAGCAAAAAAATGTCCGAGGGAATCACCGGGGAAGGACTAAACGTCCTGTTAGGCAATCAAGCCACGAAAGAAGGGGATGAAAAAGAAGCCGTAAAAGCCCATCTCCTTCAACTCTTAAACGAGCAGTACGGCCTTTCCGAGGAAGACTTTGCCTTTGCGGAAATCCAACTGGTACCTGCGGGAAAAGCCCGGGATCTGGGGCTGGACCGAAGCATGATTGCCGCTTACGGTCATGATGACCGGGTCTGTGCCTATGCAGAACTTCGAGCAATTCTTGATTTGGAGACCCCTACAAAAACAGCCTTAGCCGTATTTGTAGATAAAGAAGAAGTAGGTAGCATCAGTAATGTGGGAATGGAATCGAAGTTTTTTGAGAATACCGTGGATGAACTATTAGAGTTTCAGGAAGGCACCACAAGGTTGAGCATCCGTAGAGCCCTGAATCGATCCAAAGCCTTATCGGGGGACGTCATGTCGGCTTTTGATCCGAACTTCCCGGAAGTGTTGGATCCGAAAAACTCCTGCTATATGGGAAAAGGGGTAAACATTAGTAAGTACACCGGTTCTCGAGGAAAAGGGGGCTGCAACGATGCCAATCATGAATTTCTAGCAGAGCTTCGACAAACTTTTAAAAATAATGATATCCAGTGGCAAATGGGTGAACTTGGAAAAGTAGATCAAGGGGGCGGAGGAACCATCGCCTACATCATCGGTAACTATAACACTGAGGTTGTGGACTGCGGTGTTCCCGTTCTCAGTATGCACGCGCCCATGGAAATTGTCAGCAAAGTGGATCTTTATATGACCTATCTTGCCTACCGAGCCTTTTACTTGTAAAGTATAAACGTATGGGGTTATGGAACGGTAACTGTAATGAATATACAAGAGCATACAAAACGCATAAAAAAACAACTAAAAAGGACCGGGAACCCATAATGGCTTCCCGGTCCTTTTCAGTTGTGAAATAAGGTTCCCTAATTTCTTTTTACTCATAATGAGGATTTACATGAATCAGTACATCTTTTACTTCATCATTATGGGTAAGGATATTTTGCTTGGTACGGGCGGAAATGGCATGGCCGTTTTCTACAGTAATATGAGGAGATACATTGATTTTCATATCCACTAGTAACATGGAACCGTAACGTCGCACCTTGACCTCGGAAACCGCTTTTACCCCTTCATCGATCTTTGCCGCCTTCGATATTTTATCCAATACTTCCTGGGGGGGAGCGGAGTCCATCAAATCCTGAATCGCATCGATATAAATGGAAATGGCGGTTTTTAGAATCAACAGTGCCACAACGATACCGGCTAAGGGGTCCATAAAAGGAAAACCCAGTACCGCTCCTGTAATCCCGATAAGAGCTGCAATGGAAGAAATTGCATCGGAGCGTTGATGCCAAGCATCGGCAATCAAAGCAGCATTACGGTATTTTCGACCTACCCGGATGGTGTATTGATACATTCCTTCTTTGAGCCCGATGGAAATAATGGCTACAACAATGGCTGCATTTCCGGGAATACCGATTTCGCCGGATATAAGAATTTTAAAAGCTTCATAACCGATAAACACCGCAGTAATCATTAAAATAATCGCAATGATTTTTGATACGATGGATTCCGCCTTATGATGACCATAGGGATGGGATTTATCGGGAGGTTGATGGGCAATTTTTACTCCTTTAATAACAATAACGGTCCCGATAAAATCCGAAGCGGAGTGCACCGCATCCGCCATTAAGGCCGTACTTCCTGCAATATATCCGATAGATCCTTTTAAAAATGTCAGTATAATATTTCCCAACAAACCTAAGTAAGAGGCCTTTCGGGAGGCTTTATAGCGAGTTTCCTGGTTCATCATGTCACCTCGTTTTATAATTTTAGCCGTTGTATGTCAAACTACTTACAGCTATATTTTCATAAGATTGTGCAGTGGTTCAGATTATGTCCTGAACATATTCTATATAACCGGTATTTTGTGTTTGAAACAGTAATAATAAAAAAAAACCTCTAGAATAGTACTAGTAGGTTAACAACTTTTTTAAATATTTTGTTTGAAAATATGGTGCCGCGGAAGGGACTTGAACCCTTACAGTGATTAACACCGGCAGATTTTGAGTCTGCTGCGTCTGCCAATTCCGCCACCGCGGCTGAAATCTATAGAAATAATAACACGATCCCGAAACAAAGTCAAATAAATTCTCGTTTCTATGAAGGCGGAATTTGTGATAAACTAGATCAAAGAGCATGGGAACAATTTCAATTAAAATGAAGTCTAAATACTATAGATCTTCGGAAAGGAGCCGCCATTGAACATCGAAGAGGCCAAACTCATTAAAGAGTCGCAACAAGGGGATATAAAAAGTTTTGAACAACTGATCCTTCGTTATCAGGATCAGGCTTATCGAACGGCCTATGGAATGCTTGGGAATCCCGAAGATGCCAAGGATGCCACCCAGGAATCCTTTATTAAAATTTACAAATCCCTTAAGAATTTCAAACTTCAAAGCAATTTTTCCACCTGGATGTATCGGATTGTACATAATACCTGTCTGGATATGATTCGAAAACGAAAAAGACGGCAGGAAATTCCCATGGAAAGGAAAAACAACTCCAACCATGAGGGATATGAAATCCCCTTAGAGGATCTGTCTGATGGTCCCGAGGCTTTATTGAACTACCAATTCCTAAAAGAGGAAGTAAAAAAAGGAATACTAGCCCTTCCCATAGAGTATCAAGGCGTCATTATTTTACGGGATATTGAAGGACTTCCTTATGAAGAGGTTGCAAAGATTCTGGACATTTCCGAGGGAACGGTAAAATCCCGCTTAAATAGAGGACGAAAACAATTAAGACAGCGTTTGACGGACCTTCTACAGGATGACTAGAAAGGAGGATAACTATGAACTGCAAAGAATTTGACGATAATATTTCCCTATATATAGACAAAAAATTAAATAGCGATGAAGAAAAGATCTTTCTGGATCATTCAAAACACTGTCAGCGTTGCCACGTAGCACTGGAAAACACCGGACGAATGCTTGATAGTCTCCAGGACCTAAATCATATAAGAGCTCCGAAAGACTTGAGCAAGAGCATTATTGAAGCCCTGAAAATGGAAGAAATGAACTTGGCCAATGGAAATTCTCCGGTAGATTTAGAAAATATTACAGAAAAAAATGTGCAGGAAGATCAACACTATAGTGTACGAAAAACTGGACAACTAGAAAGCCATAGAAAAAGCCGTAGCGGTCGCTTTTTAAAACAAATGTCTTGGATTAAAAAAGTATCCTTGGCCGCAGCGTTGGTTTTGATCGTTACCTCCGCTGTGATTCTCAGTAATAATTGGCTCCCAAGCCCCATACAGGATGATATGATGGTTATGGAGAGCGGAGAAGAAAGCACCTTGGATCAAAGAGCCGCCGATGAATCGGAACCGGGCCCCGAATCTTTGGAAAACGGGGAAGCTCAAGATTCCGGAGAGGATATTGGAATTACCGCTTCTGAAGAGGGAGAAGGGGAATTTGAAGATGAGGCCGGTACCAGCGAGGATCTTGACGGAGAAACCTTGGATGAAGACGATGCTGCAGATTCTTACGGAGAAAGCGTTGAGGATTCTGAAGTGGACACTTTCGGTATAAAATACGGTGAATGGATCGTGTTATTACTGGGAATAGGGGTAATAAGCGTAATAGTGGTTCTTCGAAAGAACCGAAAAAACTAAATGCAGAATGCAATAGGTAATTCTGAATGGATTCCTATAAAAAAATTACTATGAAAGAGAGGCGAGGACATTTGAGCAACAAGGAAAGCCAAAATAATACACAACAGGAAAATAAAAAAATGATTATTATTGACGGAAACAGTCTCCTAAACCGTGCCTTTTATGCACTGCCGCCCTTAAAGACCCGGGACGGCAGACATACCAATGCTATTTACGGTTTTTTAACCATGACCTTTCGAATGCTGGAGGAATACAACCCCGGCTATTTTGCCGTGGCCTTTGATTTGAGAAAACCCACCTTCCGTCATAAGGAGTTTAAGGAATATAAGGCGGGTCGAAAAAAAATGCCCCCGGAACTTCGGGAGCAAATTCAACCATTAAAGGACATTTTAGACGCCTTGAATGTGTACCGTATTGAAGTTGAAGGCTTTGAAGCCGATGATATCATTGGTACCGTGGTCACCCAAGGAGAAGAACAGGGTTTCGAAACCCTGGTGGTAACCGGGGATAAGGACGCATTGCAACTAGCCTCGAATACCACGAAAATCATCTTTACGAAACGGGGCATTTCCAATATTGAAATTTACGATGCCGATAAAGTAAAAGAGGAAACCGGAGTTAGTCCCAAAACCTTTATTGACTTAAAGGGTCTGATGGGGGACAGTTCGGATAACATTCCGGGAATTCCGGGAGTCGGAGAAAAAACCGCCCTAAAACTTTTACTGGAGTTTGGATCCGTGGAAAACCTGATTGCCAATATTGACCAAATTTCCGGGGACAAACTTCGAGAGAAGGTGGAGAAGAATCAGGAAAAAGCAGTTCTTAGTAAGCGCCTGGCCACCATTGTCCGGTATATGCCCATGGATATTGATTTTTCCCAATTAAAAAGAAGAAAAATTCATAGAGAAGAAGCGGTAAAGGCTTTTAAAGACTACGAATTCCACAGTTTAATGAAAAAAATCCGGGCGGAGGAGGATTCTGCTCCGGAGGACGAAGTTGCCAAAGCTTTAGAAGGGACCTCCGAGGACCTAAAAGACACAAATGTAATAAAGGTACAGGATCAAGATAGTTTTAAAAATTTACAGAAGGCCTTAAACCACTACTTGAAAAATTGTAAGGAACTAGGAATTTTTACATTAACCAAGGAGGAGGCCCTAACCAAAGACGAGATTTTAGCCCTAAGCCTTATGACCAAAGAGAAAGATATCTATCTTATGGATCTTGAAAGATTCAGTCCGGAGTTAAGGGAAGAATTTTGGCGATGGTTTAAGACCTTAACCGAAAGTGATGAAATAGGATTTATAGCCCATAATATCAAAAATGAAATCCTTCATTTGAAAAATCACGGTATCAATTTACAACAAATCGGTTTTGATACCATGATTGGAGAGTACTTAATCAACCCCAATAAATCCGGTTACGACCTAGAGGATCTGGTTCTGGAATACACGGGTATCAACATCAAAAGCAAAGAAAGCTTCCTGGGCAAAGGAAAAAAGCAAATTTCCTTTGAAGAATTGGACAGGGAAGACTTTTCTTCTTATTTAAAAGATCGGGTGCAACATTTGTTTTCTTTAAAAACGGCTATGGAAGAGAAATTTCAAGAATATCACTTGGAAGAACTTCATCAAGAGGTGGAAATTCCTTTGGTTGAAGTCCTGGCCGGAATGGAGTATCACGGAATTTTAGCGGATAAAGAACTATTACAGGAGTTGCAAAAGAAGTACGAAGAAAAGATAGACAACTTAACAAAAACCATTTATAATTTAGCAGGAGAATCATTTAATATCAACTCTCCGAAACAACTGGGAACTATTTTGTTTGATAAGCTGGAGTTGCCACCGATCAAGAAAACGAAAACCGGCTACTCTACTAATGTAGATGTATTGGAAAAGCTTAAGGACAAACATGAAATAATTGAAAAGATTTTGGAATACCGCCAGATCACCAAGCTGAAAAACACCTATATTGACGGCTTGTTAAAAATCATCAATCCCACCACCCAAAGAATTCATTCTCATTTTATGCAGACCGTGGCCTCCACGGGAAGGATATCCAGTACGGAACCCAACCTGCAAAACATTCCGATTCGATTGGAAATGGGAAGACAGCTTCGAAAAGTCTTTATTGCCAAAGAGGATGCGACCTTTATTGCGGCGGATTATTCGCAAATTGAACTTCGGGTATTGGCCCATATGTCGGAAGATGAGAACTTGATTAACTCCTTCCTTCGGGATGAGGATATTCATACCCGCACTGCGGCGGAAATCTTTGATGTTGAATTTAATGAAGTGACCTCGGAGATGCGAAGCAACGCTAAGGCTGTGAACTTCGGCATCGTTTATGGGATCAGTGATTACGGATTGTCGGAAAATCTGGGGATCAGCCGAAAAAAAGCCCAGGATTACATTGATAATTATTTCAGAAAATATCCAGGGGTAAAATCCTACATGGATAAAACCGTAGAATTTGCCAAGGACCAGGGTTATGTAATTACCCTTCTTAATCGTCGACGGTATTTACCGGACATTCATGCGAGAAACTTTAATCTCCGTTCCTTTGCAGAGAGGACGGCGATGAACACACCGATTCAAGGAAGCGCTGCAGACATTATTAAAATTGCTATGATTCAGGTGTTTAAGAAATTAGAAGAGCAGCAATTAAAAGCCAATCTTCTATTACAGGTTCATGATGAGCTGATTGTAGAAACACCGGAAAATGAAATTGATCAGGTTCGGGCGATCATCCGAAGTTCTATGGAAGAGGCCATGGATTTGAAAGTACCCTTAAAAATTGATATGTCCCAGGGTAAAAGCTGGTATGATCTAAAGTAGTACATTGACAGGATCTTAAATAGAAATTAGGTGATTGTATGATCAAAACCATCGGTTTAACCGGAAGTATTGCTACGGGAAAAAGCACCGCATCAAAATATTTACAAGAGCTCGGTTGCACCTTGATCGACGGAGATGTGATCGCCCGGGAAGTGGCGGAAGATCCCCGGGTCTTACAAGCAATTCGCGTTGCCTTCGGAGGAGAATTCCTGGATGATGAGGGAGAACTTCGCCGAAAAAAACTGGGTGCTCTGGTTTTTAACGATGAAAAAGCAATGAAAAAACTTAACGAAATAATGCATCCTGCTATTCAAAGCAAGATCAGGGATCAATTGAAAGCATTTAAAGATTCATCACGAAACCGAAGAGCAAGCGGGTTTCAAGTAGAAAAGGCCTTTGACTGTGTAGTCATTGATGGGGCCTTATTGATTGAGATGAAACTACACTCCTTGGTGGATGAGGTTTGGGTGGTGGCGATTACAAAAGAGGAACAACTCCGTCGACTGATGGAGCGGGACGGAATCAGCAAAACCGATGCTCAAAAAAAAATTGACGCTCAAATGTCTACGGAAGAGAAAGAAACCTTCGCCGATGTGGTGTTGGATAACTCCAGGGATCCTGAGGATTTACGAGAACAGATTGAACAGGAGTTTTTTAGATTAAAGGGTAAAGCTTAAAAGCAGGAAACCGATCAATTAAAGAAAATGAAGCAAAATATAAAGCAACTTTGACAGCACAAAATAATGGGGAAATTGAGAAGGGGGAAAAGAATTGAATAAGAAACTGATGATGATTTTTATGACACTATTACTGATTACCTTCCTTGTAGCATGTGATGAGGAGACACCGGAGGAAGAGCCGGAAAACGGAGAGATGGAAGAAGAAACAGGGGATTTGGAAGCGAACTACGGTGGGACCTTACGACTGGCGGTACCGGAAGTTACTCATGGAAATCCGATTTATGAAAATCCTGAGGAAATGATTCATATCCAGAAACTGATTTTTGAGAGTCTGCTAACCTTTGATGAGGATCTCTCCATCATCGGAGAAATCGCTGAGGAGTGGAGTTTTTCCGAGGACGGTCAAGTAGTAGAATTAGAACTGCACCCGGAGCTAACCTGGCATGATGGAGAGCCCTTTACCGTGGAGGATATTGAATTTACCGTGGACACTATTAAAAACACTCCCGAGGAAAACATCAGTCACCGGATATACCAAAACAGTGTACGACATATTTCTGCCGTTAGAGAACTGGAAAACGGAAATGTAGGAATTACCTTCACCAGACCTTTTAGCAATGCCATGGAAGCCTTAACCTTCCCGGTACTGCCGAAACACCTATTTGAAGAAAACCCGGAACTGTTAACCGGGGAGGATTTTCCTTGGATCGGTACCGGATCTTATAGGCTTGATGAGCGGGACACGGAGGGATTTACCTTACAAAAGGTTGAAGACCATTATCGAACGAATCCTTATATAGAAGAGGTAGATGTACGCATTATAGAGGACTACGATGAACGTAAGGGATTGTTTGAAGAAGGAGAATTAGATCTGTTCCGTAGTACTTATTTGGACCTGGATGAATATGAAAATGAGGAAGAGGAGAATGTGCATGCTTTTCTTCGCAATCATTTGGAATTTCTCGCCTTTAATTTTGAGGGAGACTCTTTGTTCGGGGATCATCCGGAACTAAGAAGAATTCTTGAGCAAGGAATTAATAAAGAACAATTGGTTGATGAGATTTACTTTGGATACGGAGTCACAGCGGATTCGCCTATTCACCGGGAGCACTGGTTATATAATGAAAACCTCATGGACAGCGAAGGTTCCTTGGAAGAAGAGGAAATTCTGGCAGTGATGGAAGATTTGGGTTATCAGTATGGCGATGAGGGTCTTTGGGTTGATAATAACGGAGAAAGCCTTTCTGTGGAAATGCTGGTTAATGAAAACCATGGTCCAAGAGTCATGGCGGCGGAAGTAGTTAAAGAACAACTGCTTCAATTAGGTTTTGATGTTACGGTGGTTAGGGAAGATTTCAGCAGCATCCAACAGCGTTTGGATGATGGACACTATGAACTGTATTTTGGAGCCTGGGATTTAGCTTTTTTACCGGATCTATCCTTCGCATTTCATTCGGATTTTGTAGGAAGAACCAACTTTATGAACTATCGTAACGAAGCAATGGATGAAATTTTAGAAGAAACGTTCCGAGCCGCGACCCAGGAAGAAAAGAAAGAACAGTTCGAAGTCTTACAAAAAATGATTCAAGAAGATTTGCCAATCATCAGTCTATACTTCCTGCAGGATACCTATCTTTCCGGGGAAACACTTCATGGGGACTTGGCACCGAGAGCAACCAATATTTTCGCCAACTTAGATCAATGGTTTATTGAAACCAAATAAAGCCTATAGGGAGGACGACTTCCTGAGATCTTGCAACTGCATATTGACAAGGGAGTAAATTCATCTTATAATAGGATAGTGTTTGAAAAGCGGGGGTGCTGGAATAGGCAGACAGGCATGTTTGAGGGACATGTGCGTTAATCGTGTGTGGGTTCGAACCCCATCCCCCGCACCAAAGCATTATCCAATAATCATAAAAAACAAAACCTTTAAACATACACTCCAGGAGGGATGTTTAGAGGTTTTTTTGCTATAAAGTCTATCGGGCCATTAAGAATAACGAATTTTTTCTCTTAGTGTCTTGGAAAGTTTTGAAAGACGGTTGCTTGGGGTATAAAATAATTTATAGGCTTTTTAAACCCCTTGGTTAAGAACTTTTATTCAAAAACAATATAATAATAAATACAATGAAATGATTAGAGAGGAGCATCAACGTGATTCCCAAAATACAAAGTCCCATGACAGAACGCTTAGAAGAATTGGACTTTTTGACAGAAGAATCGATCCCCAAAAAAGAAGTAAAGAAAAACCGACTGTTTTCCAAAGGGGAAGTAAAAATATTGAAAGGAAAACATCTTGATAAATTTTCCAATCTGCAACTGAAAGGATTAAACATCTATGGTTATGAATTTGGCATTTGTTATCCTAAGAACCGATGCTACCCGATTTTTATCTACCAGTGTATCTACGTTCCTAAAAGAGCAGTGGTAACGGTAAACTATGCCTACCATGATATCGAGGACACTGAAAGTATCCCGGGATTTCAGGAACTCCTGAAATTGGATGAAGAACTGGGGAAGGAAAGACTGTATAAAACCGTAAAACCTCAGTATTTCCTAGTGGATGAAGTAATTGAAAACGCCTATAACGGCATGGTAAATACGGAACACATTGAAAACGGATTTGAAGATATCCTTAGGCTGTTTGAACAATGGTACCGAGGGCTCGAAGAAAATCACGACGACTTACCGAAGGAAACCGAAGAGTTTTCCCGATGGAAAGATTGTTTTAAAGATAAATTTTTTGCCAAAGACTATGGTTATGCAGCAACAAAACGGTATTTAGGGAAAAAATGGTCTGATAAGGTTTTTAAAGAGTATTTGCGTTAATGACCGGAAGAACTGCGGGAAATCGGAGGGGTGGGGGACCACAACTCATGACCGTCGCTTTTCAAGAGGACGGTTCCTTGCACATCCGTACGATAAAGAAGTGGAGAAAAATTTAGCAGGCGCTCAACTGTTTCCTTATGGGGATGCCCGTAGGGATTTTCTTTACCCGAAGATATTACTGATATTCTTGGAGACACCGCTTCTAAAAATAAAAGGCTACTGGAAGTACGGCTACCGTGATGCGGCACTTTTAGGACGTCAGCGGAGAGGATTTCCGGGGGATAATCCTGTATTAAAGCAGCCTCCCCGGGGGACTCGATATCTCCTGTAAATAAAAATCGATGATCTACATAGGTGAGTTTTAATACAACGCTCCAGTTATTTAATTGATCCTGAAAATCCCGATGGGGACTTAAAAACTCCAGGGTCATGTTTTCTTCAAAAAGATAAGGCTCGGAAGAAGGGATCGGTCGGAGGGGAATGTTTTCCTCCTCGATAGTACCCAGAAGATCCTCAAAGGTTTTGGTGGTATGGGCTACGGGTGGAAGAATGATCAGATCCGTGGAAAAGTTTTCTAGAATAAAACCCAGACCTCCAATATGATCCGCATGGGGATGGGTTCCGATAACCATATGTAGATGCTTTACCCCATGCTTTTCAAGATATCCTTTTAGGAAACTTCCTTGACTTTTCTCACCACCGTCAATTAGAATATTTTGATTTTGAGGGGTTTGGATTAAAATACTGTCTCCTTGGCCCACATCAATATAATGTACCTGTAAAATTGATGCATCTTCCGAATGGAAATCATTGAAAAAAAACAAAAAAGACGTTATGATTAATAGCAGGAATAAGAGGAATGAAATCGGGCTTTGAAGGATGTTTTTAACCGTCTTGTTTAAAGTCATAGAGGGAAGTCCTTTCTTATATATAGTTAGAAAAGATTTATGTAATGCGAAATTAATGTTATTAAAGAGATTAGTAAGAAGCTTTAGAAGAAGATTTATAGGACTATTATAGCACAAAAAACTGAAATTCCGCAGTGAAACCTATATAGTTTAAAACAACAATCAGTATGGTTATATTTCCTAGCGAGAGGAGTCTTAAATTTGACAATACATGGATTTTTTTTGGATAAAGAAAAACGGGCAGCGTTTATTGATCAGTATTTGCATGAAAAAGCCCTGCCGCAAGAAGATTTACAAAGGGAGAAAGCCCCGGTTAAACCACGTTTAAAACCGGGGGTTACTCTTATCAAGTTACAACACACCTATAAAAGAATTCCGGGATACTGGCTACAGGTCCGCTTCGAAGACAATGATCCGGGAAAAGAACTGCATCGGAAAATCCTAGAACTTTTTCATGAA
>SLKF01000092.1 GCA_007134725.1 Clostridiales bacterium
CCTGAATGCTCAATCATACAGCCAATCCGCTTTCTAGCCTTCTCGAGTTCCTTCTGTCCACTTGCTCCAAAGAGTTCCATTTCTCCTGAGGATGGAAAGGCTAAACCGGTGAGGATCCGTAATAAGGTAGTTTTTCCGGCTCCATTCTGTCCGATTAATCCGTAGATTCTTCCCTGTTCGATAGCAAAAGAAACATTCTTTAGTGCAAAAGTTTGACTATAGCACTTATCCAGTTTTTCTATTTTTACCACTGCTTTATTCACATTACCCCTCCTAATCTTGTTCCGATACGCCGCCCTGCCCAGGATTTTATTTGATTTTTAATTATTGATTCTATAATGTTATTAATCCTAAGATGATTGTAGCAAGATTATCAACCTTTGTCAATAAATATTTAACGTTTATCATTAATTATTTATTGTATAGCGTTTAATTCTGTGTCCATAAAAACGATTAAAAATAACCACCGAAAGTCTCGAAAAAAACGAGTTTTCGGTGGTTTACATTTCAACACATTATCAATTCCCCAGTGTGTGCTTTAAAAACCCTTAATTTCTAACCACTCATATAAGGTTTTCTCCCGTAAAGAGGTGTTCTCTTTGATTCCATCATATTTTCCCAGGGTCAGCTTATCATGGATATTTCCATCCAATAAAAATATTATTCTGTCGGCTCTGGCGGCCACCTTCACATCATGGGTAACAAGGATGACGGTGGTGCCCTCATTGTTGATGGTGTTAATGATGTCCAATATTTCCCTTGAAGTACTGCTGTTTAGGGCTCCCGTCGGTTCATCCCCGAATAAAATATCCGGCTGATTGATCAGTGCCCGGCAGATCGCTGCCCGTTGCAGCTGTCCCCCGGAAACTTTTTTAATATCATGCCCCGCCACATTTTCAATTCCGGTCTTTACCAAAAGGGCATCCACATTTTGATTTACCTCTTCTCTCGAGAGCTTACCAAGTTTAAAACCGGGAAGTACGATATTATCTTTGATCGATAAATTTTTTAAAAGATAGGAATGCTGGAAAATAAATCCCATTTGCTTTAGTCTTACTTCACTAATTGTTTCATCATCCAGCTTGGCAATATCATTGCCAAATAAAAGTATATCGCCGGAAGTGGGCCGATCCATGCCACTGATACTATACAGCAGGGTGGATTTTCCCGAACCGGACTGCCCCATGATTGCGATAAACTCCCCTTCTTCAACCTCAAAATTCACATTATTCAACACCCGGCTTTCACCAAAACTTTTGCATAAATCCTGGACCTTCAAAATTGTTTTCATATTGCACCTCCTCAACAGACTATTCATTAATAATCGAAATAATATGGTATCTTTTTATGATTCTCAGAACAATCCATGTTACGGACAGAATCGATGCCAGTAATAACAATGGCACCAGTATATACTGAACCAAGGGATTGGCAATAAGTTCAACTTCTCTAATTCCAAGCCCTGAAATCATTAACACCAGGTTAACGATCCGTTCTCCTAAGAGCCTTGTTAAAATAATTCCCGCGATTATACCGATCAAGGAAACAGAGCCTATTTTTATCATATACTGTTTTTTGATATCCAGTTCAGAAAACCCTAAGGCCTTTAAAATTGCAATTTCCGATAAATCCTTTGCCAGGCGCAGTTTTAAAAACAACACCGTGATCAGCATTACCAGACATACTCCGATTATGACAATTGCCGCAACAATAGTTTTAAGCTGTATTACCACACCCCCCAAGGTCTGGTTGATGAATTCCTCCATCGGATCTACATTTGCTCCAGGCCCCATGCTTTCAGACCATTCATCCGCCTTTTTTTCCACCTGGGTATTATCCTGAAGATTAACGGAAAAAGAATATTTTTCACTGTCCAGTTCCGGAAAATCATATTTTGATTTGGCTGTGTATCCACCACTGGTAACATCCTGATATATTCCGGAAATAACAAATTCCATTTCTTCGTTACCATAGAAAAGGACCATCCTTTCCCCTACCTCTTTATCGATCTCATTAGCATTTAGATAGGAAATGGCAATTTCATTATCAGCACCTGGAGCCGCTCCGCTAAGATATTGCAACTCATTTCCCGAATGCTCTCCACTATCGATATGCAAATTCATCAGATCATTATCAGCATTCATGGTTTGCACCCGTACCCTTCGATACTCATAATATCCTTCAACCCCGGCGTCACTTTCTAACACCTCTATTACCCTTTCATAGTTGCTTTCAAGGTTTTCTCCATCCTGCACTTCAATTAGGATATCTTCCAGAGAACTTCCCATATAGGTGATAAATTCAGGTGACTCAAAGGTATTCATCAGATTGATGGGAACCAGCGTCATCAGTACAGCAATCAACACAACAGAAAATACAATGATCCAGTTTTTGAACCTGTAAAAAACCTCCCGGATTGCCATCAGCCAGTTAACCGAAAGTTTCTTTGATTGATAGAGTCCGTCTTTTATAAAGTCTTCTTCTTTACCAAATCCCTTGCCTGTAACCAGGGCATCGACTACGGTAACCTTATTAATTTTCTTTAATACCCTTTTGCAATACAAGTTCATAAGAAGAAAAGTAAAGCATGCAACAAGGATCGATAAAATCACTGTCAAGGGAGACATACTCATATCTCCAAAGGTGGTACTGATATGATTTGTAAACACCCCACTACTCAGTAGGGCTACAGTATATCCTAAGATTACACCGACCAAGGCTAAGGCTCTGTATTTATTTATATAGATTCCTCTGATATCTTCAAAGGGAAGTCCGATCGCCTTCATGGTTCCAATTTCGCTAAGATCTTCTTCCAAGGCCGCCATGATGGTAAACTTGACGCAGATAAAAGAAACCATGATCAACAGTAAACTTACCAGCAGTAAAACAAATACTATGGTGATATCGGTGATTGCACTTAACAAAAAAATCATTGCATAGGTTACTGCTTGTCCATTCTGAGGCAGTTCTGCGTTCTCATAGGCTGTTTGAAAATTTGAAGCCTCATTGGTATTGGCAAAGTACGATTCGATCAGATATTCCTTTTCTCCCGCCTCTTCTGCAAGCATGTCAAAATCCTGATCATTTAACAGGATTCTGGTAGAGGATACCATTGGGGAATTCATCTGGGAATCCAAAATAAATTCCTTGATGACAAACTCCCTTTGGACATCGTTATAGGTCAAAATAATAGGGTCTCCCATTTCCATATCATATCTTTCTCTTAAAAGCACCGGCATGCCCAGTTCTCCTTCACCAAGGATTACTTTTTCATGTTTAGCATTCACCAGTAAATCTCTCGTTTCGTTCTGCTTTACCAAACCAATATCAATTCGAAGGTCCGAAAGATTGAATTGATCATTATTACCAGCAGTTGTAAGAGATTCCCCATGAACATTGATCATGGTCACGGTCTGCCAATAGGTTACGCCGTCCTGCTCTGACATAAAGGCATCTATTTCCTCTAGATTAATTTCGCCCTTATGCATCTGAAGAAAATGAGGGGGCTGAGCCTTTTCGTATAAATTAGAAATTGATGTAAAGGTTTGTACTCCCATGATCACAGACAAGACCGCAAGTCCCGCTGAGAACATCATAAACAACAGCAGTGCCAAATTAATCGCTTTATTTCGCTTAAAATCATTTTTGACTATTAACCAGTTCATAACCGGTGCCCTCCCTATCTTCTACAATAAACCACTGCAATAATAAACCCCACTTGAAACTCTTTCCTTGCTGCCTACCCATGAATAGTAAAGGCACCAATAATAAAAGATCGTTGTTTCTTTAAAGAACAATCATACTGAGAATAATTAAAATCATTCCCACAAGAGCACTAAGGTATAACCTGCGTATATAAATACGACCTTCTTTTATTGTTCGACTTTTTATAAGTTTGATTGCCCAAAGAAGGATGATACTATCTGTTAGAGAAATAATAACTAGATAAGGGATCCCAAACAAATCGAAAACAACCGGTAAAAAACTTACTACAATAAACGCAACAAATAATGAAAATGAAATATAAAGCGCATTTTTTCTCCCAATTTGTATGGCAATTGATTGGATACTTCGTTTTTTATCTCCTTCCATATCCATTGCATCCGCTGCGATTTCTTCTCCGAGATTAAATAAAAAAATCATGATACTAAAAATTACAACGCTTTTATTCCAAGCATTACCAACCACTACTCCTCCAAGGATGATGGTAATGGCAACGGAAGAACTGACAAACAAATTCCCCAGTAGTCCTTTTTCTTTCATTTTCCAATTATATAGAAAGCCAATAACCCAGAAAATAATGTATAACAACACCGCTAGACTATTAATAAAAAAGGATGTGATCAACCCCAGCAAAGTTATAATAGCAGTAAAGACGATCGCGGTTCTGGAAGAAATCAATCCTGATGGCAACGGTCTATTGGGTGCATTGACTTTGTCCACTTCAATATCAAAGTAATCATTTAAAATCATCGCCGATCCTGATAGAAAAAAACCCCACATAAAACCCAGAAATAATTCCGATAAAGAAGGAAAATGACCAAGTGTAATGACGCTCCCTATAATGACACATATTCCTGCAGCGAAGGGTAACTCCGGTCGCAACAATTTCACTAAACCCTTGACCTTTTGATAATTATGCATAGGATTCCCTCTTTCCCTTCCCTACTTGCTTTTACTACATCCTCACCTTGTTTGATGATTAAATATTTAACAAACTCCACGAACTTGATCCTAGCTTCATGATATAGAAATCTCTAACCTTCAAGAACCGCCCTAAGGTCCTTTTCATCTACCCCTTCAGCCAGAGTAAGTTTCCGCCTTAAGGCGTAGAGAAAAATATGTGTTGAAAAATAAAAGGATGTCCATAATTGAGGAATAGTCCATAATGAAAAAAAGATCTTTAAAGCAAATAATCGCTTAGGGTTTTGAATAAAACCCTAAACGATTATTTTATCGGGACCTTCTACTTCGCATCACTGCTCATAAATAAACCGCTGCATTTTAAAATTGTCTTATCATTTTAATCATTGAAAATTGGCGCTACGAATATCAAACTTCTCCAATGGTTCCGGTCCCCTAAGCACTTTTCTTTGGACCCTAAGAACTCCCTCGGAATCCGGAACCGTTCGCCACTGTATCAGCAGGATGTTGCCTTCGGCGATTTCGATGCCGGTAATCCTTCTGGGGAATACACAGCAACCGGTATTAAAATAGGGCAACTCCCCTTGCTTTGGATACTTTACCCTATGAGTGTGTCCGCAAATAAGCATTTTTTTATGTTCTTTAATCCATTTGTTATAGTTTCTTTCAATCTTATGCTGCTTATGAATATTTTTTACGGGACTTGCAGGACTTCGAATCCCAAAGGAATGAAGGAACCGCCAGAAGTATTTCAGGGAGAACATGGCAAAGCGCCAAAACTGAAAATTAAAAAAATCCCCCTGATGTCCGTGGACTACGAAAATTTCC
>SLKF01000105.1 GCA_007134725.1 Clostridiales bacterium
AATGATCCGATTACCCAGTGTTAAACTCTTTGTTAATACTTTCCCCCCCTTTAATTTTTCTAATCCTTGATCTTTGACCTTGTTTTTATTTCGCTTCAGCGTGTTTTCCACTGCACTCTCCCTCCTTCCTACGTTTAATACAGTATACCCTGTGAAAAAGCGGGAAATAACCCTCTAAGGTCTATTCTCATATCAGTCTGAAGGTCATTTTTCAATCCGTCTTAAGATTTAGAAGAGAACTGAAGGAACTAAAGAAGGAGAAATCAAATTAGTGAAGAATATAATAAACAACGATAAGAGCAATAGCATTGGGAATGATTTATGAAACGGCCAATGTTTTAATGAAAATTTAGTACTCGAGATATGATTAATTGAAAATAATACTGATGAGGAGGGATTTTATGAAAATGAACCAGAGAAAATTAAAAGAACTGCAAAATTGGATGTTTCGAAATGCAAGACCCTTAGAGTTGGCAAGATGGAGATATATCATGAAATCGGAAAAAAAAGATGGAGTATTAGAATGCTTAAAAGCCTTTCAAAACTCCGATGGAGGCTTTGGTCACGGCATTGAGCCGGATTTTTGGAATCCTGCTTCCACCCCTATGGCAAGTTGGGCCGGAGCTCAAATTCTCAAGGAAGTCGAGGCGGACCCGGAGGAAGAGATTATTCAAAACCTGGTAGAGTACTTAGTTAATACCGTGGATCTCAAAACCGGAATGTGGCCATCATCAGTACCGGGCAATAATCATCATCCCCATGCTCCATGGTGGCAGTGGTCTGATAGTATTCAGAAGGATTGGATGTTTAATCCCGCAGTGGAGCTTTCTGCATATTTAATTCACTGGTCCCGTAAGAGTAGCGAAGCTTGGGAAATAGGATGGAAGTCCATGGAAAAGGCAATCAGTCATTTGATGAAGGCAGAATCGATGGACCGTCATGAATTAAGCAATTTCAAAAATGCAATAGATCTTTTGCAATCCAATGCATGGGAGTTTAATCAAAGAACTACCTATCCATTGGAGGTGGTGGGCAAAAAAGTTTGGGAACTCATTGAAGATTGTATGGACCGGAACTATGAAAAATGGGGCAAAGACTATCAGCCGTTACCCCTGGATTTTATCGATCATCCTCAACAGATGAAAAATATTCGGTTTTCAGGAATAGAAAATCTTGTGGAAAAGAATTTAACCTTCTATGCTACTTCTTTGAATGCTCAAGGTGTTTGGGATATCACCTGGAATTGGGAACGGTATCCGGAAGAATTCGCAGTAGCAAAAAGGATCTGGCAGGGAATCCTAATTGTGAATCGGTGTAAAACTTTTATGATATTTGGTAAAACAACTTTGTAAGTGAAAAAACAATTTCATCGGGGGTCCTCTTAACCCACCTTGCATCCTTCCTGATAAACGGATTCAAAGGCAAGAAGTTCCCGAAAGGAGTGACAAGGAAAGTATCAGTTAATTCACTTATTGATGGTACTTATTTTAAAAGACGCTCAAATAGAAAATTGATAAGTCTACATCATAGCAAATAAAAAGTTCGAATATCGATATTACAGAAGCTATTGGGGTATAAGTAGATAATTACTAAAATAAAGGAGTTAAGGCGATGACCATTTATCAGGATATTCTAGGTGCACGGAAATGGAAAAAAGTAGAAGAAGTAAAAAAAGGCTGGTCCTTGGAGAAAAAATTTAAAATCACCCTGGACTCCGGAGAAACCCAGCTACTCAGAATTGTGGATCGAGAGCAGACCGAACGGAAACAAAGAGAATTTAAACTTCTCAGCGATTTAAAACCTTTGAAAATTTGGATGTCAACTCCATTGGAAACCGGAATTTGTAATGATGGAAAGTCTGTTTACACGATTTTTACTTGGCTTGAAGGGCAGGATGCGGAAATTTTACTGCCTCAATATCCCAAGAAGGAACAATATGCGTTAGGAGTAAAAGCGGGCGAAATACTTAAAAAACTACATTCACATAGTGCTCCTAGAGACCAAACTTCCTGGGAGAAACGTTATAATAAAAAAATTGATCTTAAAATCAGGGCCTATGAGGAATGCGGATTAGCTCTGGAAGGAGATCAATATTATTTAAATTACATTGCTCAACAACGGGATTTATTAAATGATCGACCCCAGAGTTTTCAACACGGAGATTATCATATTGGAAATATGATATTAAACGATAAGAAAGAATTGGGAATTATCGATTTTAATCGGTTTAATTTTGGGGATCCCTGGGAGGAATTTAATCGGATGACTTATTCCGCTGAGGTAAGCACGGAGTTTGCCACAGGGCTGATCAACGGTTACTTTAATGATGCTGTGCCGATGATATTTTTCAAGCTTATGAAATTATATATTGCAGTGAACCAAATTTCAGCCTTGCCCTGGGCATTGGAATATGGAATAACAGATATTAAAATAATGAAGGACTTATCCCGAAAAACATTGAAATCCTATGAAGATTTTAGTGTGAACATACCGAAATGGTACAAATCAGAAGTGTGAAGCTTAGGAGGGAAAACAATGTTTGAACGTTATGAAAAACAGATAAACTATGAAAAAATCGGCCGTAAAGGTCAGGAACAATTACAAAAATCAAGGGTTTTAATTGTAGGTTGTGGAGCATTAGGCACAGTGGTGGCAAACAATCTTGTCCGAATGGGAATCGGCCATATCCGTATTGTTGATCGGGATTTTGTAGAACTTTCGAATCTTCATCGACAGATTCTATTCGATGAGGAAGATGTGTTGAAAAATATGCCAAAGGCAAAAGCTGCTGAAAACAGACTTAGAAAAATCAACAGTGAAATTACGATTGAAGGGTTTGTCAAAGAAGTAAATAGTAGGACCATTGAAGAGTTTATTGATGGAGTTAATTTAATAGTTGATTGTACTGATAATTTCAAAACCCGGTTTTTAATCAACGACGTAGCCTTTAAAAATAATCTACCCTGGATCTATGGTGGAGCCTTAGGCTCATCGGGGATGATAAAGGTTTTTGTTCCCGATGAAAAAAGCGGATGTCTTCAATGTATGATTCCCAAACCACCCAATAGCGGATCACTTCCCACTTGTGATACAGCCGGGGTGGTAAATACATTAACCGGTGTTGTGGGCGCTCTGGAAAGTAACGAAGCGTTAAAATACCTCCTGGGTTGTAAGGAAGATATGGAAAAAGATTTGCTTTTTATGGATTTATGGGATAATACGTTCAAAAAAATTCCTCAGAAAAGAAAAGAAGACTGTCCATGTTGCGTTAAGAAAATCTACGGTTATCTGGAAGATAAGAAACCGGAAGCCACCTATATTTGCGGGCAAAATAGTATTCAAATCAACCTGGGACAGGAAAATATGAATCTCAAGGAAATCCAAGGCCGATTAGAGAATAAAAACATTACGACCCGTAGAAATCCTTATCTGTTAAGCTTTAAAGCCGAAGGGGTTGAGATAAAAGTTTTCAAAGATGGCCGGGCCATCCTGAAAAACGCTAAAAATGAAGAAGTTGCGAAATCCATTTATGCAAAGTATATTGGGTATTGAAGGAGCTTGTTTATTTATGCAGGATGTTTAACCCCTTGACACCTGACTGAATGTCCGGAATTTTTTTTATGCTTTTTTTAGAAAAAAGGTTATGATCCTAAAATGTAGTAGCTCTAATCATATTATACAAGGAAATGACGATCAGAAAATGATAACTCTTTTGCTCATCAGAGCATCATAAAAATCATTGAAGGTCAGGAGCAAATTACATTGGAAATCAAAAATGATGATGGATGGGAACAAAATTTCCGAAAGATGTGAAACAGCTTTATTTCCAAGATCATGGAGTGATGAAATACGAGGAACGTTTAGGAGCACTTTTTTATCTCTTCGCAGAAGTTCTAAAAAACTCCAAGAGATGGGTTCTATTGATAACATGGTCGAACCCTTAGAGCATAAATAGGAAGATCAACCTTAACAGGATAAAAATACTACTCACTAAGGTATAATGATAATCTTTATGATTTTTTATGTTGATGTACAATAAGAAAGTTGATTAAGCACAATGGATGGTTTTTAAAGATCGAAAGACCGAAAAAACTAAGTATTTAGTTTTTCAGGAGATCTCCACTGCTAGAAATAATAAGTATGAAGGATAAAAGCTAATCCTGTGGGTATATAAATACGGGAAAAAAGATGCAATTGTTAAGGGAAATAAACCCGGAAAGGAATGGTCCTATGATTCTCAGTGTAAGCCGGAGGACGGATGTCCCCGCTTTTTATTTCGACTGGTTTGTAAAACGGGTTCAAAAAGGTTACTTGATGGTAAAAAACCCAATGAACCCCAAACAGATACATAAAGTTCTTATAACCCCGGACACGATCGATGCCATAGTATTTTGGACAAAAAATCCCAAACCTGCTCTAGAAAAACTTGATTTATTGCAGCAGTACTTATACTACTTTCAATATACATTAAATCCTTATGATGAAAAAATCGAAAAAAATGTTCCGCTTCTTGAAGAACGGTTAAAGACCTTTAAACATTTGTCGGATTCTATCGGGACGGATCGTGTGGTCTGGAGGTATGATCCGATTATTTTCACTGAAAATCTAGGAGTGGACTATCATATTGCAGCTTTTAGCATGCTTGCAGAAATTCTTCGGTATTATACCGATACAGTTATGGTAAGCTTTTTGGATGATTATCGCAAAATCCGCAGAAATATGCAAAGTTTAAAAGTCCGGGAACCGAGTTTTCAGGAGGTGGACAGACTAATAAAAGCTTTTGTGAGAATTGCAGAGAAAAATAACATTACCATTCGAAGCTGTGCAGAAAAAAGAATCTTGACGCACCGGGGCCTTCATCCCGGTAGTTGTATAGATCCGGAGCGTATCGAAGGATTGTTAAAAAGAAAAATCACCAAACGACGGGATAAGAATCAACGTCCGAATTGTGAATGTATGGAAAGTATCGATGCAGGTAGTTATGATAGCTGTCTTCACCATTGTACCTATTGCTATGCTAATTATCGATATGAAGTCATTGAAGAGCAGTATGAAAAACATGATCCGAACTCTCCACTGCTGATTGGTAAAGTTGCAAAGGGGGATATTATCAGAGAGCGAAAAATTGAAAGCTTGAAAATCAACAATCATCAATTATCCATTTTTGATGATTAAGGAGGAATAACAAGTGAAAAGACCGCTACTTAAAATTATTATAGGGATCCTGATAACCATAATTATGATACCAATAGTTTTCATCGGATATGTTAGCTGGAGAAACCCTACCCATGAGGATATTGAAGTGGTTGATATTGAAAACAATCAAGGGGAAGAACTATCTCCGGATCAAGAGTATTCTGTGTTGATATTTAATTTAGGCTACGGAGGACTTGATAAAAATCAGGAATTTTTTATGGATGGAGGGACATCCTCTAGAGGAGAGAATGAAGAAATCG
>SLKF01000031.1 GCA_007134725.1 Clostridiales bacterium
AAACGAGTTGCCCAAGCGAAAGCGGAAGAGCGACGAGCTATGGCTGTAGCAAAGGAACAGGAAATGAAGGCGGAAGTACAGGAAATGAGAGCCAAGGTAATCGAAGCGGAAGCGGAAGTACCCAAAGCCTTATCCAAAGCCCTTAGAGAAGGAAATCTTGGTGTCATGGATTATTACAATATGAAAAATGTTATTTCCGATACCACCATGCGGGAAGAAATTTCTAAGATCAACAAGGACGAAGCCTATAAAGAAGAGGAGTAATGATAAACAACGATAAAGAATATTCCTCAAAGGGGAGGATAAAATGAATCCTGAAGTAATTTTCATATTTGTGGTACTGGCGATTATTAACTCGATTTTTAATAAAAACAAAGTACAAAAGAAACAACAGCAAAGACGAAATCAGCAAATGCAGAATCAACAAAGTCAAAGTCAGCAAAGACCGGAACAAGCCAAATCCCGGGATACTGGAGATTACGGTTTAAGTGAACGAAGGAAAGCTTCTTCCTCTGAAAATAGGGAGCAGACCCAACCCCAGCGACAAAAACCCCGGTCCTTACTGGAAGAAGTGTTGGAGCAATATAATATTCGAGAGAATAATGCTCCTTCGAAACCCAAGGAACAAGCTTCGAAAGTAGCACCGGTGAAAGTTCAGGAGTCACCAACGGATGATGGGCACTATACGGATTATTCCAAGAGAGATCAACCGAAAAAGTCTCGGAAAAAGAAAGAACTGAAAGGCTATTCCAAATCTCGTAAAAAAGGAATGGAGGCAGGGGAGCTTAGCGGTAATTTCTTTGAAAAAACCAGTGTAGAAAAAACTGAAATTGGAGCCGATAGTTTTAGTGAATTACTGAAATTTGATCAGCAGTCCTTGGTTCGTGGTATCGTTATGGCGGAAATTTTAAAAAAACCGAAGTCCATGGAGAAAAAGAAAGTGGGCTAGGAGTATATTTTAAGTTGAAGTGAATGACAACGGATAATAAAAGTGGTGGATTCTTAGGAATTCACCACTTTTACGTTTGAAAGGTTTCCTTAATCGGGAAAACTAAAGAGCTAAAACAATGGCAATATCAACACTCTTATGATATGATATTGTTTAAGAAAATATGCAATCATTGAAGATTACTAAGACTTTACAAGGAGGTATTTGTTTGACAAAAGAGGTTCAAAAATACATTGCACTGGATAGAGAAGACCATTCCGGGAAGTTGTTCGGAGATTATGATGAATTCGCAAAAATTATTTATGATAAATTCCAGACGAAAATGCTCCAACGTGAGGGTGAAATTGTGCTGTTAGGAGAAGAATCCCAGGTATCAAAGGCGGAGGAAATGCTTCATGAAATGATTCGTGTGCTGGAAAAGCAAGGAGAATTAAACAGTCAACGGGTCAAATACATCGCAGACTTAGTTGAGGAAGGCAACGGCAACGATGCGAAAACCTTAATGGATGGCACGATTTTGATTAATGCCAATGGAAAACCGATCAAACCCAAAACCTTAGGACAAAAAAAATATCTCGGTCAAATAGAAGAAAACGACTTAACTTTCGGCATCGGTCCTGCGGGAACAGGGAAAACCTATTTGGCAGTGGTTATGGCAGCAAAGGCTTTTAAAAACGAAGAAGTAAAACGAATTATTTTGGTTCGACCCGCGGTGGAAGCGGGAGAGAGTCTAGGTTTTTTACCGGGAGATTTAAAAGAAAAAGTGGATCCATATTTACGCCCATTATACGATTCTTTGTTTGATGTTCTAGGGGTGGATAAATTTCAAAGACTCCAAGAACGAGAAATAATTGAAGTGGCTCCCCTAGCCTATATGCGGGGAAGAACCCTGGATAATGCCTTTATTATTTTAGATGAAGCACAAAACACCACCATTCCTCAAATGAAAATGTTTTTAACAAGAATAGGCTATGGTTCAAAAGCCGTCGTAACGGGAGATGTGACCCAGATCGATTTGCCAAAGGGAAAGGTTTCGGGACTGAACCACGCCGTAGGGATACTACAGGATATCGAAGGCATCGGTTTTACCCATCTAACGTATAAAGATGTGGTACGGCATCCTTTAGTACAAAATATTATCAACGCCTATGAAAAAGACTCAGAGACAAAGTCGGATTAGTGTAGGAGCAACCAATGAGAATAAATAAAGAGATCGGTTCTAAATTGAATAACAACCCTATAAAAAAACTTCTGTTAAAGAAAGGGGTACAATATTCTTTATTAGCTCTTTTGTTGCTGGTGGGAACATTAAGTATTTTTTTCCTCAGTCTTAGTCCGGATAAAATCGATGTAAACCTTGGGCAACGGGCACCCCAGGATATTATTGCACCAAAAACTATTGAAGATGTCAGGACAACGGAAAACTTACGAAACGAAGCGGCAAATTCTGTGGAAGCCCAGTTTCGAATTGATTCCGGTGTGCGCAATGATGTGCAAAGAAATATTGAAAGCACCTTTGAGATTTTGTATGCTGCAAAAGAAAATGACAATTTAACCGAGGAAGAAAAAACGGAAATCGTTCATGAAGAGAGCCCGGTAAATCTGGAGGAGGACATGAACGTAAATGTACTTTCCCGCTCCCGGGAGTCTATCGAACATCTGGAAAGTTATCTTTTTGAAATTGCAGCAGAGCATTTAAATAGAGGGATTCGTATTGAAGACCTTCCTATAGTGAAAATTGCTGGTGAGGAATCAATCAGAAATCTTACGGAATTTAACGAATCTTTACAGACATTCGGTATTCGGGTATTCAATCAAAGCATCCGGCCCAATGAGTTTTATGATGCGGAGCGTACAGAAGAATTAAAGCAGCAAGCCATGGATGAGGTAGACAGTGTCATCATCGGTCAGGACGAACTGATTGCCCGGGAAGGGGAACGGATTTCCGTTAGTCAGATGCAAGTTTTACGAGAATTGGGGATCCTGGCAGAGGACGGCCGACCGGATTATTTGCTATACTTGGGAATAACAATCATTGTATTTTTGTCGTTACTGACTTTGGTACTATACCTGTTATTATTCCATAAAAAATTAATCTATGAACCCAAAAGTCTGTTTATGCTGGTATTAATACTATTACTGATCTTAGGGGTTTCAAAGGTGCTATCGGTCATAACTATTTTTGTAATGCCCGTGGCAACTGCAGCCATGTTATTGGCGATTTTGATCAATCCTAAGGTGGCCATTGTTACGAATATTGTTTTATCAATAATGACGGTGCTGATTACCGGGAACTCTATGACCCTATTTATTATGTTACTGATCGGAGGGACAGTAGGAGCACTGATGGCTTATCGCACCCAGCAACGGGGTAATATTTTGCTCTCGGGATTTGTTGTAGGGGCTGTGAATTTCTTCGTAGTGTTGGGAATCGGTTTTATCAACAGCAATGAGATTAATGAAATAATACTTCATGCGGGCTACGGTGCTATCGGTGGTGGTTTTGCAGCAGTACTGACTATCGGGACCCTCCCTTTCTGGGAATGGGCCTTTGGAATCCTTACCCATTTAAAGTTAATGGAGATGTCCAATCCCAATCAACCCCTGCTTAAAAAGTTATTATTGGAAGCACCGGGGACCTATCATCACAGTATCATTGTGGGCAATTTAAGTGAAGCCGCTACGGATGCCGTGGGAGGTAACGCACTTCTTTCCAGGGTAGGGGCTTTTTATCATGATATCGGAAAAACCGCCCGACCGTACTTTTTTAAAGAAAATCAATTTGGAGTGGATAACCCCCATGATCACATAAAACCCATAAAAAGCAGTTCCATCATCACGGGACATGTCTCTGACGGGGTGAAAGTAGCTAAGGAACATAAGCTTCACAAAGAGATCATCGAGTTTATTAAGTCCCATCATGGCAATACCCTGGTGGCTTACTTTTATCATAAGGAAAAGGAACAAATGAATAACTCCTCAGAGATCAAGGAAGAAGATTTTCGCTATCGTGGACCCAAACCGGACACGAAAGAAACCGCCATTGTCATGCTTGCGGACTCGGTGGAAGCGGCTATACGAAGCATACAAGAACCTAATCAGGAAAAAATAGAAAGCCTGATCGAAAAAATTATTCAAGGGAAATTAAAAGATGGTCAACTAGATGAAAGCCATTTGACCTTAAAAGAGATCCAACGAATCAAAAAGGTATTTATCAGTACCCTGCTGGGTATTTACCATGAGCGTATTGAATATCCTGAGGAGCAAGAAAACAAAGCGTAACAAAGCGAGGAAATAACCTGCAAAGGAGATCATGCTAATGATTTTAGAAATAAGCAATCGTCAAGAACACTTGTTACCGGATCAGGAAATGAAAGAGTTATTTGAAGAGATAATTGTAAAAACCCTGAACCATGAAAATCGGGAAGAAAACTATGAAGTGAGCCTATCCTTAGTGACTGCCGATGAAATTCGAGCGCTGAATCATCAGTACCGTGGAAAAGATAAGGCTACGGATGTGTTATCTTTTCCCATTGATGAGCAATTTCAACCGGAAGAAGAGAAGATGCTAGGGGATATCGTAATCTCCACGGAAGCGGTAATCCAACAGGCAAAGGAATATGAACATTCCGTTGAACGGGAAATTGCCTATCTTTTTGTTCATGGGCTGTTACATTTATTAGGGTATAACCACTTAGAGCCTGAGGATAAAGAAAAAATGCGAATAGTTGAAGAGGAAATACTCAGTCAACTGGAAATCACAAGAAATTAGGTGAAGAACCATGAATCGTGTCCGTAAACTCCTGGAGAGTTTTAATTATGCCTTTGAAGGTATTCTCTACGCCTTTAAAACCCAACGAAATATGAAGATTCATTTTGCTGTGGCGATTGTTGTACTGGTCATGAGTTTGTTTTTTGATCTTTCAAGAGTGGAGATCCTTTTGTTGTTTTCTACAATTTCCATGGTAATTATCGCCGAAATGATCAACACCTCTATTGAAACCACCATCGATTTGATTACGGATAAATACCATGTATTTGCAAAAATTGCTAAAAATGTGGCGGCGGGAGCGGTACTGATCGCAGCCATCAATGCGGTAATTGTAGCGTATCTCATATTTTTTCACCGATTCAACCACTTTACCTACGGCGTTTTACGACAGGTACAGCAGGCCCCGATTCATATCACTTTTATCGCTCTGTTGATTGTGGTGTTTACCGTAATTTTTGTGAAAGGTCTTACAGGAAAAGGAACGGCCCTAAAGGGCGGTATGCCCAGCGGACATGCGGCCATAGCCTTCTCCTTATTTACCGCCATCACCTTTATTTCGGAGAATATGTTGCTGGCAACCCTCTCTCTGATTATGGCTTTACTGGTATCTCAAAGCCGGATTGAAAGCAGGATACATACCGTGTTTGAAGTGTTAGTAGGGGCTTTACTGGGATTTTTGATTACGATTGTAATCTTTCAAATTTTTGGATAATGATAA
>SLKF01000042.1 GCA_007134725.1 Clostridiales bacterium
GACGACGATCATGCCCATGAGGATGAGGACGATCATGCCCATGAGGATGAGGACGATCATGCCCATGAGGATGACGACGATCATGCCCATGAGGATGACGACGATCATGCCCATGATCATGATGAAAGTTTTGTAGAAGCGGTTCAAAACCTGGATTATTTCGTTTTAAGCGGTTGGGCGGCTTTAATTGGTATATTGGTGATCGGAATTGCTTTAGAGGCTACCATTACCGCATTAATCGTCCGCTTTTTATCGAAAGTACGACCGGATTTACTGGATGATTAATTAAGGGAATATAAAAAAACGGGTCGTTACCTTATGGTAATGACCCATTTTTATGTTCTTTTTACCGATTTTTATGTTTTTTTTCCCAGTTTTTAATTTCTTTTTCCCATCAGAAAGATTTCTTTATCTCCTTTGCTTTCATAGGCGGCTTTTAAAACATACAGGCTTCCCGTGAAAAAACCCAGAATCATCATCGCTACAATCCATATGACCATTGCCGATATTTTTTTCTCCCGTAGAACGATCCATATGGAGAATAAGATGAAGCCTACGTATAAATCCACTAAAGAAACCATCCCCCAGGGATTTCTAAGCAGCTCTCCCCCATCTTCGGTAAAACTTCCATTGATAAAAGCATTGCCAATAACCAGGGTCATGGCTATTGCCCCGAACCATCCAAGGATTTTAATTGTTTTCATGGGTTTATTCCTCCCGGTATAAGGTCTTAAGCACATCTTACAAGGCTTCCTGTGTTCCTACTTTAAAAGATGGTTCATCCATTCAAGGGGTTTGTAGTAAATCATTCTCGGTGCTGAGTAACCCATTACCCGCTTGATTGCTTTTCTCTTCTCCGGTGCATAACAAGGGACTCGGCATCTTTTACAGGATTTTTTCTTTTCCCCGTAGGGACAATGTTCCAGTCTATTCCAGGCATATTTCAACAGTTCATCACATTCATCACAAAGCCCGCTTCTCTTTTTATGCTTTTTCCTACAATAAAATTCAATCATCCAGCGGACCGTCTCTTTTTCTCTCTCAATTTTCCTCAAAAGAAATCCTCCCTTTTGCTATTGGATATTCCCTTTGACCCATCTTTTTACAATCGAAACTCTGAAAATAGAATGTCTTCTTCACTCATCATGACTTTCCCATGGATGTTTTGAAGTTCCTCATTCATTGCGAAAATCCTATTGAGCGACTCCTGCTGAACTCCCGGAGTATTGCTGGCAAAATACCGCATGATAAAGTTTTCTTTCTTTTTCGGATAAAAGCTTACCTGCAGCTTTTCTTCCCCAAGGGTCTCTTTCAAGTGAAGAATGGCATCGTCCACGCCTCCGATTTCATCGCAAATTCCCCGGTCAATACCGTCAATCCCGGGCCAAATTCTACCCTTGGCTACGGCTTCCGTGGCCTCCTTGGAAAGTCCCCGCTCCTTTGCCACCTTATTTTTAAATCCTTCATAGATATGATCAATTTCTCTCATGATCAGGGCTTCATCTTTTTTATCTCTTTTGCGC
The DNA here is from genome assembly GCA_007134725.1 of Clostridiales bacterium. Classification (GTDB taxonomy): domain Bacteria; phylum Bacillota; class Clostridia; order Peptostreptococcales; family T1SED10-28; genus Isachenkonia. The sequence continues at coordinate 1,524 of SLKF01000042.1, forward strand.
CAAACCGACATAATATCAGCGAAGCTTCCATTTTGTATACCATCATTGGCAATCCCCTTATCTTCTAAGAAGGATTTTAAATAAAAGAGCATGGTAATCACCCCAATGGATCCGGTGATGGTACTTCGCTGGGTATAGATTTTGGATCCCGGTATGGAAATGTAATATCCACCGGACCCCGCGACTCCGGTTTGCACCACCACAAGAGGTTTTTTCTCCTTAAGCTTTAGCAAAGCATGATAGATCTCTGCCGAAGCACTAGCGGAACCTCCGCCGGAGTTTACTTTGAATACCACCCCGTTAATTTTTTTATCTTCTCTTAAGGCTTCAATCTCTTTAACCATGCTATGGTCCCCAATAGCAGGACCCATCATCCCTCTTTTTTGACTCTCACCGTCAATGATATTCCCGTCAAAACTGAGAACCGCCACTTTTTTTCCTCGACCATAGACTTCATCCTCTATTTTCATTCTTTCTTCTTTTACCTTATCGATTTTCCATATTCGAAGCAGGTCTTCCTGATAGGCCACTTTTGTAATAATGTTTTGCTCCAGGGCTTGGGCGACTCTTAAGCTTTTCCCTTCCTTCAAATCATCAAAGAAATTTTCCGATAAGGATAGATTTCGTATAACGGTTCCTTCCAGGGTTTCCTGAATTCTCTTTAACAGGAGCCCGTATGCTTCCCGTTGTTCCTCCTCCATCTTTACCGTGCGAAAAGAGTCCGCTGCCCCTTTATACTCTTTGAGGCGATACACATCGACCTTAACCTGGAAACGATCCAGTAATCCCTTATAATAATTTCGCTTCATGGAAGAGCCTAAATGCATGATAATCCCATCTTCCGGCATAATACGATGATGACAAAAAGAAGCAATAAAAAGCTCCTTTAACTCATAGCTCTTTGCATAACAATAAAGCATTTTCCCGTGACGGCGAAGTTTTTCCAGTCCTCGCCCTAATTCTTCCAACTGTCCCGGATAAATCTCAAAATCCGAATCCAGAATAAAGTAAATTTTTTGCAGACTCTTTTTTTCCAGAATCATCTCTACCATAACCTTCCAACGGTCCATGGAAAATTCCTTATCCTGATCAAAAATCGGGTTTGTTTTGTATAGGTTTTTCGACTCAACCACTCGTCCTTTGAAGTGAATTTTTACATGTTTCATACAATACCTCCTCAGGGATTCATATTCACTGCTTTTCTAGTATTAACTTCGACATTCCTCTCAATTATTCCTGCATATCAAAAATTTCATTATTCTCGAGGCCGATTGAAGTCTATATCCGATTGGGGCAGTCCCCGATGATTTTTCGCTTCATATACCAACTGATCTCTAATGCTTCGGTATAGACTTAACACTTCTTCATATTCATCGGTTTCCCGGTCGAATCGTTCTCCTTTATTGTCTATCAGGTAGCTATTAAGAATGAGCGGTGCCCGTTCTTGAATTCTTGTTACCGCTTCTAAGTACAAGGGCTTTTTCTTGCCAACTTCTTCTAGTATTAAAGGGGTGAGATAAGAGGCATTTTTTAGGGATTTTTCTTCGGTTTTTTGATCATAGTTCGACCAAAGAACATAAGGAACGGTATATAGTCTCAGGTCATCCTGGAGTGCTTCCGGTGTTTCTGCTCCAATAAATCCTAGTTCTCGATAAATGCTATAATTATCCCCGAGCATGGGTAGATGATCCCCGAAAAACAACAGCAATGTTGGTTCATCAGAGTCTCTAAGATACTCCACAAGTTTTTTCAATGCCTGATCCGAGTAATAGAGGCCTTCTGCATACACTTTCAGCATATTTTCCTGACTATCTTCTAAGTCCGTATCCAAATCTATGATGGAAGGATTTCTCGCTTCATTGTAAGGTCCATGATTTTGCATGGTTACGGTGAAACTAAAAACCGGCTCTTTTGTGGATTCCAACAGCTTGATCAATTCATCGGTCACGTATTCGTCAGAAATAAATGGTCCCAGGGTCGGGGCGCCTTCCATATTTTCCATAAAAACACTTTCCTGAAAACCCAACCGTGGGTAGACCTCATCCCGCTCATAATACCAGGAATGATATGGATGCAGGGCATGGGTTTTGTAACCGGCCTCACGAAATATTGAGGCTAGGGAAGGAAGACGATAGTCGATCTCTTCCCGATATACCATATGCCAGTCATTCGGATAGTTTTTCATCGTAAGACCGGTTAATACTTCAAATTCCGTATTCGCCGTACCTCCACCGAACACCGGTACATAAATATCCCCATGGATACTTTCCTCTTTCAAACTGTCAAAATAAGCAATAGGGTTCTCGGAGAAATCCACTTCCAGTTCATTAATATCCCAGAAAGATTCACTCATAATAATAATCACATTAGGATCCGTTTCCTTGACAGTCTTTTGCTGTTCTCCCTCTTCCGGGTAGTCTCCTTCGGGAAAGATTTCCTGTTCAATTTCCTCCCAGCCTATGGGATTCTTCTCCTCATGATTTCCTAATGCCCGGGGAAGAGAATAAATAAAGCCAAGCTCCCAAGGACTATGATTTTCTGCATAGATGCTGCGACCGACCATAATCAGGCTTAAACAAATGATCAAAGAGATGACCGCATGTTTTTTGATCTCTTTGAAAGAAATGACTTCGAACCATTTACGGATCAGTAAAAACACACCGATGCATACAGGAACGGCCCCAAGTGTTAGAAACAGCCACATGGGGTTGAGCATTTCCGGCATTAAGACCCACAGTTCCCGGAATAAGAAAAAATCATTGAGCATAAAAGGGACACTTCGAAGACTGAATTTATTGGCATTGACAACTCCGAGAATGATGCTGAACATTAATATAAACCATACACTGACATCCAATCGTCGGAATAAAAAGGCAAAAAATAGGGTTAACCCCACTAGTACCGTGAGGTTTAATAGGAATAGGAAGGGGTTGTTGATTAACCAGGTCACAACGGAAACAATTTCCGTTCGAAAAAGATATTCACTCAACAGAACTGGGATCATCATAAGCAAACTGATTTTAAGTAAGTATTTATGGGGTGCTTTCATGAGGGTACACCTCTATTCTCTGTAAGTTCCTTCTGTTTATCCGACGGAGGTGGAAAACAGTAGTAAAAATAGACTTCTATCCATTTTTCTTGTAATTTCCATTTTATCACTTTTGAGAATTTTTTTCAATCACAATAAAAAAACGGTGGCTCATTAGAAAACCTCTTAAGTAAATGGTATCACCGTAAGCAAGGATATCTTCACATTAGACGGCCTTAGGGAATTATCAAAAAAAATATGCTTAGGCTGCTATAAAAAAGCAGCGCTAAACATATTATCAGTTGCGTTAATCCTGGATTAGACAACGTCCGGTGGTCATATCTAGAAAGGTTATAGATTTTTATCAACCTTAAGACTTATTCCTCCGTTCTAGTTCTTGGAGGCCGTGGTCCAAAATACTGGTACAAGTCGGTTTTAATTCTACCGTTATACAGTTTTCGCTTTTTATCCGCTCGTTTCCCATAATGCTTTTCAAAGTCTTCCTTTGAGGTGATAATATATTTTGACCAGGAAGGAAAGTCTCCAAAGGTTCTTCCCATTTTTTTATACAGTCTTTCCACTTCATCTTTGTCGGAAAGCCGCTCGCCATAGGGAGGGTTGGTAATAATACAACCGTATTCGAAGCGTGAGCTGATATCACCCACATCTCTTTTTTGCACATGGATATCCTCTTCTAAAAAGGCTTCCCCAATATGATGCCTTGCCAGACTTAATACTTCATCGTCCACGTCGGACCCCTGAATCCGAAGTTTTCGGTCTTTTTTCTCCAGATCATGGGCCTCCATGCGTCCTTCATTCCACAAGGCTTTGTTAAGGGTGGTCCAATCCTCCGCCACAAA
>SLKF01000300.1 GCA_007134725.1 Clostridiales bacterium
TACCAAACTGAGGATCTACTTCGATGAGCAGGTGTACGTGGTCCGGCATAATTTCCATTTCGATTATATCGACATGGATGTCTGAGCAAGTTTCAATAATCAGCTCCTTTAATCTTGCTTCCACCACTCCATGAAGAACTTTTCGTCGATATTTAGGGCACCATACCACATGGTATTTACATGAATACACGATGTTCTTATTAGATTTATATTCCATAGGTATATTATATACCAAATGGGTATATAATTTAAGTACTTTTTTAAGAAAAAAGAAAGGCTTATATCCCCATAGTTAAAAACTAGGGGCTTTACGCCCGAAGATGGTAAAAAAACCGGAATTTAGGGAAAATTCTTTTATCAATTTTGGATTGTGGTATAATGGAAGAGAGAAAGCTGAGTTTTTTCAACAATGCATGGCAAGGATTGCTGAAAAACGGGCGAAAGATAATAAAAAATGCTGGAAATTAGGCGGTGGTTTAGTGGAAAATTATTTTACGAAAGATACCGTGGACATTATATTGAATAATATTGATGAAGGCGTTCAAATCATTGACAATCGGGGGAAGATTCTCTATTCTAATGACATCGCCTTAGTGATGGAGGATATTGATCGGGAAGAGGTCATGGGAAAACATATTCTCAGTGTCTATCCTTCCCTGACGGACAAAACCAGTACACTGCTGCAGGTGCTTCGTACCGGAGAGTCCATGTTCGATGTGAAGCAGGAGTTTTTGAATTTTAAAGGCAATAAAATTACCACGATCAATACCTCCATTCCAATTATAGAAAATGGTCATGTTAAGGGGGCCATTGAAATATCCCGGGACATTACCAAGGTTCGAGCCCTTTCCGAACAATTAGTGGATCTTCAAAAAGAACTGTATTATGAGGAACCGGAAAACGTAGACGAAAAGCGAGGAACCGCTCGTTACACCTTTAATGATATCATCGGGAGCACGGAAGAAATTGTGGAACTAAAGCGAAAGGCCATGAAAGCTGCGGAAAATAATTCCTCCGTGATTGTTTACGGAAATACGGGAACCGGAAAAGAACTGATTGTTCAAGCCATTCATAATGCCAGTAAACGGCGGGACAAACCTTTTGTTGCCCAAAACTGTGCAGCCATCCCCGGATCCTTACTAGAGAGTATTTTATTCGGAACCGTAAAGGGAAGCTTTACCGATGCGGACAATCGCCCCGGGCTCTTTGAGTTGGCCAATGGAGGCACCTTATTTTTGGATGAGATCAACTCCATGCCCATAGAACTTCAGGCAAAGCTTCTTCGGGTATTGGAAGAGGGAAGAATTCGTAGAGTCGGGGACGTAAAAACCAGAAAAGTGGATGTTCGCATCATTGCAGCCATGAATATGGATCCTTATCGTGCCATGAAAGAGCGAAAAATTCGGGATGATTTATTTTATCGTCTGAGTGTGGTTTCTTTTCGGATTCCCAATTTGGTGGAACGAAAAGAGGATATCAAGGGTCTGGTACAGTTTTTTATTCGCAAGTTCAACCACCGCTTAGATAAAAATGTTAAGGGCGTAACGAATGGGGTGCTGCAAACCTTCTATCAGTATCATTGGCCGGGAAACATTCGGGAGTTGGAAAATATTCTTGAGGGTGCCATGAACATGATCGACGGAAGCTATATTCGGGAAGAAGACCTGCCCGGACACTTAGCCTTATTCGGTACAAAAAATCAGCGAAAAGATATTTATGATTTTTCCCTTAAAAAAAGCGTGAAAAATTGGGAAAAACAATTTATACAGGACGCCCTTAAAGAGGCCAGTGGAAATGTTACAAAAGCTGCACAGTTACTAAAGATCCCACGACAAACCCTACAGTATAAAATTAAAAAATATGGAATAACCGCTGAATAATGGGCGGTTTTTTTCATCTTCAGGAAAATCAAGGGGGATCCAAAGGACAAGAATGAAAGGGGTTGGCATATTTTTTGCCTGGGAGCCTTATTTATCAAGGGATGAAACTTATTTGGGGACATCAAGGGGAAAAGCAAAAGTTTGTTATAATCTTGGCATAGAAATTGCAATATAGTAATAGGATGGACTAAATAATTAAGTGTGTAAGGATAAATCATCATAGAATAAGAAAAAAATTAAAGGAGGATTATCATGGAGAAAAAAGGATGTTCCTTAGGAACCCACAGAGTACTAGAGCCCAAAGGGGTACTGCCTCAACCGGCAACAAAAATTGATAACAATATGGAGATTTACGACAATGAAATCCGAATCAATGTGGAGACCTTAAACGTGGACTCCGCAAGCTTTACCCAGATCAAAGAACAGGCTGGGGGAGATGTTGAGAAAATCAAGGAAATCATGAAAGGCATTGTAGCGGAAAGAGGGAAACACCAAAATCCCGTAACGGGCTCGGGAGGCATGTTGATCGGGACCGTGGAAAAAATCGGTTCCAGATTAAAGGGAAAAATCGATCTTCAGGAAGGGGATAAAATTGCAACCTTGGTATCCCTATCCCTAACCCCTCTGGTTATTGATGAAATTCACGAGGTAAGAATCAACATCGATCAAGTGGACATCACCGGAAAAGCTATTTTGTTTGAATCCGGAATATATGCCGTACTGCCCGAGGACCTGCCTCAAAATCTTGCCCTATCCGTATTGGATGTTGCGGGAGCTCCGGCGCAAACCGCGAAGCTGGTACAACCGGGACATACCGTAGCAGTCATTGGCGGTGCGGGAAAGTCGGGAATGTTATGTCTGTATGAAGCGAAAAAAAGAGCGGGAGTAACCGGAAAAGTCATTTGCTTAACTCATAGCGAAAAAAGCCTTCAACGACCCAAAAGCTTAGGCTTGGCCGATGAATACATCGCGGTGGATGCTACGGATGCCTTAGGGGTTCGAGACAGCATTGCTGAGGTAACCAATGGAGAAATGGCGGATATTGTGATTAACTGCGTAAACGTCAATAACACGGAAATGGCCAGTATTTTAGCGGCAAAAACCGATGGGTTGGTTTATTTCTTCTCTATGGCTACCAACTTTACCAAAGCCGCATTAGGCGCCGAAGGCGTGGGAAGAGACACCACCATGATCATTGGCAATGGATACACCAAGGGCCATGCGGAAATATCCATGCAAATACTCCGGGAAAGCCCGGAACTCAAAAAAGTTTATCAGGATCTTTACAGCTAAAGAATTATTGCAGATAAGAAGTAGGACCAAAGGCTTAAGGAGAAAACCCCCAGATGGTTAAAATAGAAAAGGAGTGAAGTAGACAATGAGACATTACAATGAAATTGAATTATGGAAAGACATTACAGAGGAACAATGGAAAGACTGGAAATGGCAAGTAAAGAACCGGATTACCACCATTGAAGACTTAAAAAAAGTGGTGAATTTAACGGAGAAGGAAGAACAGGGAGTTAAGGATATCCTGGGAACCCTGCGTATGGGGATTACCCCTTATTATGCCGCCCTTATGGATAAAGATGATCCCAATTGTCCCGTTAGACTGCAAGCTATCCCAAGCAGTTTAGAGCTTGAAAAGGGGGATGCGGACATGGAGGATCCCCTAAGCGAAGATGTGGATTCCCCGGTACCGGGTCTTACCCATCGATATCCGGACCGTGTACTTCTTTTAATCACCGACATGTGTTCCATGTACTGTAGACATTGTACCAGAAGACGTTTTGCGGGACAGCAGGACAAAGAACAACCGGTAGATCGAATCGACCAGGCCATCGAATACATTCGAAAGGCCCCGGAAGTTCGAGACGTACTGCTTTCCGGAGGAGATTGCCTACTGGTATCCGATGATCGATTAGAGTACATCATCTCTAAACTTCGAGAAATCGAACATGTGGAAATTATCCGCCTGGGCTCAAGAACCCCCGTGGTTATGCCCCAAAGAATTACCCCGGCCTTAGTGGATATGCTGAAAAAGTATCATCCCATTTGGTTAAATACCCACTTTAATCATTCCAAGGAGATCACCCCGGAAGCGAAAGAGGCCTTAGCCTTATTAGCCAACGCCGGTGTGCCTCTGGGGAATCAATCGGTACTTCTTCGGGGAATTAATGATTGTGTCCATGTTATGAGAGATCTTGTGCATAATCTGGTGAAAAACAGAGTCCGACCCTACTATATTTATCAGTGCGATTTATCCATGGGAATTGAACATTTCAGAACCCCGGTATCCAAGGGACTGGAAATCATGGAAGGCCTTCGAGGTCATACTTCCGGATATGCGGTACCAACCTTTGTGGTGGACGCTCCCGGAGGCGGCGGAAAAATTCCCGTAGCGCCAAATTATATGATTTCTCAATCCCCCCACAAAGTAATTCTTCGAAACTATGAAGGGGTCATTACCACCTATACAGAGCCTACCGAGTATGAAGAATCTTGCAACTGCGAAGTTTGCAAGGGTGAAAAGAAATGGGATTTAGACGGAGTGGCCTCTTTGATGCAGGGAAGAAGAATTTCCTTAGAGCCGGCTCAGCTAAAAAGAATGGAACGAAGCAAAGAATAAGAGCAAAAAATAAGGACGATAAAGACCGATACCATGAAAAATAGAATAGAAGAGCTAGAAAAATAGAACAGCAAGAAAAGATGAATAAAACAGCAACAAAAGATGAATAAAACAGCAACAAAAGAGGGGAGGTGTCGTCTTGGGCTTTTTGGATCTGATTTATGGGAAGTATCGAATCATATCGGTGATTGGCATGGGAAAAAACGCAGGAAAAACCGTTGTGTTGAATAAAATCATCGAAGAGGCTTATGATCGCTATATTAGCCTCGGTCTTACTTCCATCGGACGGGATGGGGAACGGGAAGATTTAGTGACGAAGACCGATAAACCGGTAATCCATGTAATGGAAGGAACCATCGTGGCAACGGCTCAAGACGTCCTTCTCAATAGTGATGCGAGACTGGAAATCCTAGAGGTGACCAATTATCGAACCACCCTGGGTCCCGTGGTGATTTGTCGAGTCAGGGAAAATGGCCTTGTGGAACTGGCAGGCCCCGGCAATAACGAAGAAATTCGGGAAGTGGCAAAGAAGATGCTGATTTATGGAGCGGACATTGTGGTGGTGGACGGTGCCATTAATCGAAAAACATCGGCCTCCCCGGGAGTTACCGAGGCCACCATTTTAGCCACGGGGGCCGTGGTCAACCGAAGTATGGAACGGGTAATCGAGGAGACCGCTTATCAGATCGAGTTATTTGGCTTGGAGGCGGTAAAAGAGAAAAAAATTCAAAAGTTTGCAAAGGAAGTCATTGCCCAGGGCTGTATCGGGATTGTGGACCAGGGGGAAGCGGTTCGGACCCTCCCCCTTAAAACCGCCTTGAATGCAGGTAGAATTATTGGAAGCGCCTTAAGCGAAAAGAGTCGTTATATTATTTTCCCCGGATCCCTGGTAA
>SLKF01000022.1 GCA_007134725.1 Clostridiales bacterium
AATCGAGGAAGTCAAAAGGGAAATTGAAGAAATTCTTGGCATTGATGCCAGTGACGCTCCGCTGATCTCAGCGAAAAACGGGATTAATATTGAAGACGTCCTAGAGGCTATCGTTAAAAGAATTGAGCCTCCCAAGGATGATGAGACCCAGCCCTTAAAAGCATTGATTTTCGACTCCTTTTACGATAATTACAAAGGGGTTATTGCCTACGTCCGGGTTTATGAAGGCAAGATTAAAAAAGGCATGAAGATTAAAATGATGGCCACGGGTAAAAGCTTTGAAGTAAATGAAGTCGGAGTTTTCTCCCCAAATCCTGTAGCCCTTCCGGAACTGCAAGCAGGAGACGTAGGATACGTTACCGCAAGTATTAAAGACGTTCGTTATTGTCGAGTAGGGGATACCATTACGGAAACTGAGCGGGAGACGGAAACCCCACTGCCGGGATACAAAAAAGCAAACCCCATGGTATACTGTGGAATTTACCCTGCGGAGGGAGAAAAGTATGAAAATGTTCGGGACGCCCTGGAAAAACTTCAGGTAAACGATGCTTCCTTGGTATATGAAGCGGAAACTTCTGCAGCCCTTGGTTTCGGCTTTCGATGTGGTTTCCTGGGTCTTCTGCATATGGAGATTATCCAGGAGCGACTGATACGGGAGTTTGACCTTGACGTGATTACCACCGCACCTAGTGTTATCTACCGGGTTACGAAAACCGACGGGGAAGTGGTGATGATTCAAAATCCAGCAAACTTACCAGAGCCCCAGGAAATTCGTAAGATTGAAGAGCCCATTGTAAAGGCCAGCATCATGGCACCGAACGATTATGTGGGCCAAGTGATGGAGCTTTGTCAACACCGACGGGGAACATTGATTGATATGGAATACATTGAAGAGACCCGGGTGGTAATCAATTACCATCTTCCATTAAACGAAGTGATTTATGACTTTTTCGACGCTTTGAAATCCAAAACCCGGGGATACGGATCTCTGGATTATGAATTTAAAAATTATCAGGAGTCCAACTTGGTCAAGCTGGATATTTTAATCAACCATGAACAGGTGGATGCGCTTTCCTTTATCGTTCATCGAGGCACGGCAGAGGCCAGAGGCCGAGGTATGTGTGAAAAGTTAAAGGATGAAATTCCACGGCACCAGTTTCCGGTACCGATTCAAGCTTCCATCGGAACAAAAGTGGTGGCACGGGAGACCATACGGGCGCTTCGAAAAGACGTAACTTCCAAATGTTATGGTGGCGATATCTCGAGAAAGAAAAAACTATTAGAGAAGCAAAAAGAAGGAAAGAAACGAATGCGACAAGTTGGTAATGTGGAAGTGCCACAAAAGGCTTTTATGTCTGTGTTAAAGCTGGATGATTAACCCATCGTAAAATAATCGAATAGAAGCAAATAAAAAGTTTAAAAAGGTTATATTAATGATCTGGGAAGTATAGATCGAATAAAAAAAGATAATAAGTGAAAAAGCTAGCAGCGTAATGTTGCTAGTTTTTTTCAGAAAGCAGGTATAGCGATGAAAAATCTCAGTGTTTATGTCCATATTCCTTTTTGTAAAAGCAAATGTCATTACTGTGATTTTCGGTCCTTTGAGAACTGCGGCACCGATGATATCGAAGAATATATGGGGGACCTTATCAAAGAGATGGATTTTTATCGGGATCTCGGGAAGACCTACGTGATTGATACGATTTTTATCGGTGGCGGAACCCCAAGCATGGTTTCCTCCGAAGCAATTGCAAAAATTATGGAGAGGTTACGGAAACTATTTTTCTTTACTGAGGATCCAGAGATCTCCATTGAAGGAAATCCTGACACCTTAACCTACGACAAGATGGATCATTACCACAAACTTGGAATTAATCGCCTCAGCATGGGCCTGCAAAGTGATAACCGAAAGTTGTTAAAAACATTAGGACGGATTCATAGCCCTGAGGATTTTTTAGAGAGTGTGGAAAATGCACGAAGAATCGGTTTTGACAATATCAATGGAGATTTAATGTTCGGCCTGCCGGGGCAGAGTCTAAAAACCTTTCAGCATACCCTGCAGTGGATAGCGAAGCTGGACATTCCTCATATTTCCGCATACGGTCTTATTATTAATGAAGAGACGGAGCTTGCCAGAAGAATCGACCAAAGGATTATTCCTGAGCCAGATGAAGACTTAGAAGTGGATATGTATGACCATCTACGGGAATTTCTTCCGGGGAAGGGGTATCAGCACTATGAAATTTCCAATTTTGCAAAGCCTGGTTTTCAATGTCGTCATAACCGGACCTATTGGGAAAATCGAGAGTATCTGGGCCTTGGTCTAGGTGCCCATTCCAGTATGGGAGAGAAACGTTTTTTTAATGCCGAGGATTTCAAAAGTTACCATCAATTGATCCAAGCCGGAGAAAAACCCATTGCAGGAGTAGAAGTGCTATCGACTAAGGAGCGACTACAGGAATCCTTAATGTTGGGCCTGCGCCTGACGGAAGGGATCGATATGAACTATTTGGAAAGTCTACATGGAATTACCGTGGAGCACTCTTTATTAATGAAAATACAGGAATTTAAAGTACAGGGATTGTTGAAAAACGATAAAGGCCGACTGCGTCTATCTTCTAGTGGGCTTTATTTATCGAACTCCGTATTTCGGGAGATAATCGGTTAATTTTTCTTAAAAGCCCTTGACAAAAAATGCCCTACGTGATAATTTAGTGTCATAATAATTAGCACTCAATTAAAGTGAGTGCTAATAATTGAGGTGCTACTATGAAATTAAGTGAACGAAAGCTAAAAATTCTTCAAGCGATCATTACGGATTATATCGAAACCGCAGAGCCCGTTGGCTCCAGAACCCTGTCGAGGAAATACGACTTAGGGGTAAGTGCGGCCACTATTCGAAACGAAATGGCGGAGCTGGAAGAAGATGGCTATCTTAAGCAATTACACACCTCTTCCGGTAGAGTTCCCAGCGATAAGGCTTATCGACTGTATGTGGACCAGCTTATGGAGTCGAGAATACTGGCGAAAATCCAACGGGAGGCTCTACGTGAAAGTTTAATGCAAAAGTTTCATGAAGTACAAAACCTGTTAAAACACAGCGCTGAGTACTTATCCGAGATCACCGACTACACCTCCATTGCTATGGCGGAAAAAAACAAGGAAAACCGGATCAAACACCTCCAATTAGTCCCAGTGGATGAAGAACGGATATTGGTGGTGTTAATTATGGATACGGGTTTGGTAAAAAATACGCTGCTTCGTATTGGAGAAAATCTGGATCCTCGGGAGCTTCAAAAGATTTCCAATTTATTAAATCATCATCTGCAGGGAATGGAAATTCTGCAAGTCTCTCAACTGGTTATTGAAAATATTCAGCGGGAACTTTATGAGTACCGCAGAGCCATTGAGCTGATTCTGATGCATCTGCAGGAAGTGGTTAAGGAAGTGGAACAAATTGATGTGTTCTTTAGCGGAACCACAAATATCTTTAACTTTCCCGAGTTTAACGATATCGTAAAAGCCCGTTCATTTTTGGCTATGTTAGAGGAAAAAGAGTTGATAAAAAACCTTTTAACCCTACCGGACAAAGAGGGCCTCAGAATTTCCATCGGAAGAGAGAACCTGTATGACATCGCTCAGGAATGTAGTCTGGTAACCACTACTTATAAAATTGATAATCGAACCATCGGCCATTTAAGCGTCATCGGCCCGACCCGGATGGATTACACCAAGGTAGTATCTATTATGCTACAGCTAAATAAGCAGTTAAATGATTTACTAAGAGATAATTATTAAACTAAATATTACAGTAAGGTAGGTGGAAAAATGTTTAAGAAGTCGAATGGAGAAAAAGAGTCCAAGAAAAACCCTGAGAAACATCAGACGGAAGAATCGCAGAAGGATAAAAATATTCCGGAAGAAAAGGATGCTCTTGAAGTAGAGGTAGAAGAAGTTGAAGAAACTGAGGAAGAAAAGGTCGAAGAGGTTTTGAAAACTCCCCAGGAAATTCAAGAAGAACAAGAAGAACGTATTCGGGAACTGGAACTTGCTCTTAAAAAAGAGCAGGAAGAAGTCCTTCAGTACTGTGAAGCCCTAAAACGCCAACAGGCAGAATTTGCCAATTACAAAAAGCGTATGGACCGGGAGCGGGACAAGGACCGAAAATTCGCCACAAAGGAATTTGCACTGGATCTGTTGCAAGTAGTGGATAACTTGGAGAGAGCCTTAGACTCTCATAACTCCGAAGAAAGCACAGAAATTTCCAAAGGAGTGGAATTGGTTTTAAAACAGTTTAAAGACGTACTGAGAAAGAACTCCATTGAAGAAGAATTTCCCCTTCATGAACCCTATGATATGGACTTTCATGAAGTGATTCTAAAAGAAGAAAGTGACGAGCATGAATCAGATACGGTCATTGAAGTCCTGCAAAAAGGATATAAATTACATGGAAAGATTCTACGTCCCGCTATGGTTAAGATTGCTAAGTAACAAGTTTTACACTTAGTTTAAAAATATATCAAATAAACAAAACTAACAAAGAAAACAAGGAGGCAGTATAATATGGGAAAAATTATTGGAATTGACTTAGGAACAACAAACTCTTGTGTAGCCGTGATGGAAGGTGGCGAACCCAAAGTAATCGCTAACTCTGAAGGAAATCGAACCACCCCGTCGGTTGTAGCTTTCGGTAAAGACGGAGAGCGAATTGTAGGAGAGCCCGCAAAGCGTCAAGCTGTGGCAAACACAGAGAAGACCGTAGCATCCATTAAAAGACATATGGGTACGGATCATGTGAACAAAATCAATGGAAAAGAGTATTCACCACAAGATATTTCCGCAATGATTTTGCAAAAGCTTAAGGCCGATGCTGAAGCGTATTTAGGTGAAAAAGTAACGGAAGCGGTTATTACCGTACCTGCGTACTTTGAAGACAGTCAACGACAAGCGACCAAGGATGCAGGAAAAATTGCAGGCTTAGAAGTAAAGCGAATCATCAACGAGCCTACCGCAGCTTCTCTTGCTTATGGACTGGATAAAGTAGAAGAGCAACAAAAAGTATTGGTATATGACTTAGGTGGAGGAACCTTTGACGTATCCATCTTAGAACTTGGAGATGGGGTTTTCGAAGTATTGTCAACCCATGGTAACAACACCCTAGGTGGAGACGACTTTGATCAAGCGTTGATCGATTATGTTGCGGAAGAATTTAAAAAGCAGGAAGGGGTAGACTTAAGGGATGATAAAATGTCTCTACAGCGTCTAAAAGAAGCCTCGGAGAAAGCGAAGATCGAATTGTCCAGCACCATGACCACCACCATCAACCTTCCCTTCGTTACGGCAACCGCCAGCGGACCGAAGCACTTGGATATGAATATAACA
>SLKF01000096.1 GCA_007134725.1 Clostridiales bacterium
CATCCAATGGATTCGGGAACATTCCTGATGCAATTAAACCCGTGACATGGGAGGCGTCGTAGGCAAGGATGATTCCTTCCTGATTCGCAATTTCCCGTAGCTCCTTAACGGGTTCGAAAAACAGCGTACCGGATCCACCAAAAATAATCATTTTCGGCTTTCGTGCCTTCGCCTGCTTTTTCAGTTTCTCCACATCCACCGCCCGGACCTCATCAAAAGCCATATATTCTACTTTTATCGTTTCCTCAAATTGGCGTACCTGACACATAGGTCCCACCAGGCCGTGGCCCCAGTCGCTAAGACTTACTTCAATTACCAGATCTCCGGGTTCCAAAATCCCAAGCACCACGGACATTCCCGCCATATGACCGCCGATGGGACGGAGATCTACGTATTTGGCATGAAAAATATCTTTTACCAGTTCATGGGTTTCCATTTCAAATTCATGTATGAATTTGTTACCGGTGTATTCCCGCTCCTCGGGATGCATCGTAGCGTAGCACCCATAGCGATTGCCAAAATCGCCTCCAAGGTAGCTTCTAACCTTTTCGCTGGCATAGTTCTCCGATGCAATCAGATTTAAGCAGCCCTCCCGATAGCTTTCATGTTGTTTTAACATATTATCAAGATCTCTTGTGGTTTTAAACATAGCGCTCTCCTTTCCGAAGGGATTTCCCCTTTCGTTTTTATTTTCTTTTTTTATGACTTGAATTTTTATGCTATTTCTTCCTTATCAGAAAGCCTGATGATACTTATGCCCGTCATAAAGTTTTATTGTACTCTCTGCTTAGCAACCAGTCTTATTGTACTTCCGAGTCATTGGGACTTTTGATACTATTTCTTTTTTATTCCCAAGTCCTACGATACTTCCTCCGCATGCCTGCGTTCTCAAATCCCAGGTTGTTGTAGTAGTCAAACATCCCTCCGTAACAGTAGGTAGCTCCCAAGGTCTGGGTCTTTTTCATCGCTTGCATCAACAAAGCCTTGCCAAGGCCAAGTTTTCGGTATTTCGGCACCGTCGCCAAGGGCTCTAAATAAGCGTAATGGTTTTCTTCGTTTAACCACATCCCGGCAAAACTGGCATAGCTGCCATCGGGAGCCTTTACCACCATGGAAAGATCCTTTCGAAAATGAGGTCCGGACTGCATTAGCCGCCGACAGTCCACATCATCATCTGGGTGATCGCCGTGATTAAATCCTTTCCATAAGCATTCATGAATTTTTGCGTAATCATTCTCTTCTTCCAAAGTAAATATTTCAAATCCTTCGGGAAGCTTTGCCTCGTCAAATCCCCGATCATAATTATAGGTGGTTATGGATTCTTCATGAATCATTTCATATCCCTTGCTTCCCAATAACTCCACCACATGCTTTTGTTGATCCGTCGTCCACACATTACTGAGGCGAACTCCGTCTTTTATTATATTAAGCTCTTCTTCTGCGTAGGCCAGCATCTCCTCATACAAGTACTCATAGCCTCTTTTGGCAAACAGAAAACTGTCTCCGAGATCCATCTCATAGGAGGCGATTCCAACCGGTTCCCCTTCCTCTTCCCAAATCCCCATTCGATGGGCTTTGTAGGGATTAAACATAGGATGGGTGTGGGCGTACTCCCAAAACTCCGGCAAAAGATAGCCGTTATGATCCTTTTTTTGGTATTCTTTTCTTAAAAAAGACTCTACCCGCTGAAAATCCTGTAGCATTCGATAGCTTCTCACAATGATTTTTCCCATTTTTGATCCTCCTATTGTAATTTTTTTAAATTTTGAGCTCCCCTCAATTTTGAACTTTTTACCATAATTTATTTTCAACATCAATCGGCTTTCCTAAGGGATCCTGCTCCCAGAACTTTTTCAGCTGACTGAAGTAAACCAATAGATAAATAACGGCAACAATCCCCAATAACACTCCAATTACCATGGTACCGGTGTGGTTGAAAAACAGCGTGAATATCAAAATCACAGCCGAGGATATCCCCATTACCATATAGGTTCGAAGTTTTTTTTGCGTCTCGACCTTTCGTTCTTCAAAACTCAGCTCTGAGAACACCTTATAGGTTCCCTCAAGAATATAGAAAAAAATAATGATTTCAAGCATGATCACGATTATGGGGTAGTAAAGAAAAACCAAAGACTCCATCAGAGCTCCTCCTGCTACCAGGGTTCCAATAGTATCCACAAGTGTAAGCGCCACAAGCACCTTTCCAAAGGATATAGCCCGTTGAAAGCTTTCTATGGAAATAGAGGAATTTTGGAATCTAGAAGTCAACTCATGCAATCCCGATATTAAAATCAGCCATCCCACAAAGGGTGGTAACAGTCTTAAGGGTCCCAGATTCAGATGAAAAGTGACAAAGATCAGTCCCCAAAAGATTTTTTGGTATCCCCGATCCATTATAACGCCCCCTTTAGTTGAAGATACTGGAATATTTCATAAAAGTCGTATTCCTGCCTATGATACCAGCCCGCAATAGTGGGGGCCGTCTCTTCTTCCCCGTTTTCTTTTATGAATCGGATTTTCGGGCGAAGTTGTAAATAACGAAATTTTTCTCCTACAATTTCAGAACTTTTGATGTTGGATTCGATGGATATCTTTTCTCCCGCTTCGATTATCATCCCTTGGATTTCCTGAAAATTCTTACCGTTTACTCTCATCTCCAGGTTTTCCTGAATCAGTGTCAGAAACTCGGACTCTATACCGACCAGCTCAATCTCTTCTTCCACAATAAACTCGGTTACAGTTTGGTAATTAGATCCCGAACTGCTGAGGAATTCTATTGTATTACTATGTTCTTCCTCAAAGTGAAAATTAATGGATCCGATTTCTGCCGTAAATACGGAACCGTCGGAAAGGTGAATTTCCGCCTCGGTAATTTCTATGGATTCACCCTCCTGATAGTCCTCATCAAAAGCGAATTCCAGGTATACGGTCCGTATACTATAGCGACCCTCTATGTTTCCCGGCGTTTGCTGTTGGCCATCGGTAAATACGGCAAATTGGCCATGCATGCCAAACTCACTGGCGGGTACCTGAAGGTCCGGATGTTCCGGGAAATCTATCCGGCTTACCACCCGGTCATCGGTGGAATTGGCAATGTAGTACAGCTCTACGTTGATTTTTCGGGGGCTCTGTTGATATGCAAAATAGGTTTGCTCTTCTATGTAATGCTCGATCACCACCGGCTCATCCAATCTTAAAAGATACACCCCGACATAGCCGATCACCACCAGGACTGCAATCAAAACAATTCCTACTTTTAGTATTTTTCTATTGGTTTCCAAATTCCTACCTCCCTTAAAGGACAGAAATAACAGAGCGGGATGACAGCATCCCGTTTTCCCATTGCTTTTGCAAAACTGAAAGCACAGGATTTTCATCCTCCGTGTCTTCAGTTCTTGATTCTTGCCTCTTGCTTCTCGTTTCTCGTTTCTATTCTATCATATCTTTCTTTTCCAGACATATAAAAAAACGTCTTAAGATTTACTTCTATCAGCCTTAAGACGAAGGGGCAGGAAAGCATTAAGACGGCGAATTTTTTGTTTGGCCTGCGGTGTGGCGGTAGAGCAGAGAGGACAGTTACTCCGTCCCTCTGTCCTGTTCCTCTGTCCTCTTTGTATTTTAGGTTTTGGGAAGGGTGATTTCAAAGGTTGTGCCTTCCCTATCCGAGGTGTGGACTTTCAGGCTGCCTTGATGAGAATCCACACATTTTTTAACGATATGAAGACCAAAACCTCGGTTGGAACCTTTGGAGCTAAAACCCTTTTCAAAAATTTTCCAGGCCTCATCATGGGGGATGCCTGGACCGTTATCTCCCACTTCGATATTTATCGCCTGATCCGACTCTCTAACAAGGATGTGAATGCTTTTATTAGACGGAATATTTGATGGATCATAGACCGTAAGCGCTTCCAGGGCATTATCCACCAGATTTCCCACGATGGTCATCACACATTGATGATCCCCTTTAGACTCCTCCGGATCCATTACATAGGATTTTTCATTGATTAAGAGCTGTACCCCTTCCTCCTGACATCGATGGATTTTACCTAGGAGCAGTCCCTGCAGTTTAACGTTTCGGATATTCTTCCCTAGGGTTTGCAACAGGCTTTCGGTGTTTTGTTGGGTTTCAAGGAGATAGCTCTGAGCCTCTTCAAGATTGCCAAGCTGTATCAGCCCGAGAATAGCCTGAAGTTTGTTGGAAAATTCATGGGTGGTGGCGCGTAGAGAATCCGTAAGGATTCTGGCCCCGGTGAGCTCCTCGGCTAATCGGGTGATATCTTTTTTATCTTGAAAGCTGCCGATAACCCCTAAAACCCTTCCTTTATATTCTAAGAGTTTGGTACTCATAAGGATTTCCTTGCCTTGGAAAGAACAGGTTATATGTTCTTCCGAGCCTTTGCCCCGAAGGGTTCGGGAAAGAGGATTCCTCTGGAAAACTTCTTCCACGGGTTTCCCCTGAATACTTGGATCCTCCAGTTTAAGAATCTCATAGCCTCCTTGATTCATATAGTTGATTTTTCCCTGTTCATCAATGGATATAATCCCTTCGCTTACGGTATCCAAAAGACCTTGATACTTCTGATAAAGCGTGGCAATTTCCACGGGCTCCAAACCCATTAAAGATTTTTTGATATTTTTTGACAGAACCAGTGCTCCCATCAAACCGATCAAAGCTCCGATCACAATGGAAAGTACCGTAGCGTAGTTTAGTTCTCCGGTAATACTTTGTACATTTTCACTTAATATCCCTACGGCAACCATGCCGATACGCTCCTGGTTTTCATTATGAATCGGCGTAAATCCCCGGACAGAAAGACCTAAGGTTCCCTGAGCTTCCGAGGTATATTCTTCTCCGGTTTCCAAAACCCGGGTTTCATCCCCTCCTTGAAAAAACCGACCGATTTCTTCCGGGTTCGGATGAGAATAACGCCGCCCTTCCAAGTCTGTGACCACTATAAACTCTATGGACTCCGAGGATAACAATACCCTGGATACTTGCTGCTGAACTCTCCTTGGATCTTCCTCTTCCAATCCTTCGATAACATCCCCCATTTGGGCTACGGTTCTTGCACTATTAAGCACGGATGTTTCAATCTCCTGCACCACTTTATCCCTTGCAATGTTTCGGAATATGAGACCGGATACCGCCAGGGCAATAAGAGTGGTAATCAATGCGATAATAATAATTTTTTCCTGTAATTTGATCCTCATCCCAGCACCCCCATTTCTTTTTTCTTATTGACACTTTCTTTCATATTTTTTTATTTCATATTTCATCTTTCCTTCATTTTTCCTCTATATTTCTTCTTTTTAACTTTGCCTATAACATCTCATTCCTTATTCTTCATTCTTCATTCTTTGCA
>SLKF01000148.1 GCA_007134725.1 Clostridiales bacterium
AATTATAAAGAAAAGCAACACCGTGTTGCATTTAACCCATCACCCTTAGGAGGAATTCCCGTGAGTAATCTATTCGAAACCACGACAAAATATCGAAAAATTATCTTTGTTTCATTTATTGCCCTTGCCCTGATCAGCGGACTGTTAATGCTCGGGGTCTCCATCAACTACAATATGGTGGATTATCTTCCCCAGGATACCCGGTCCACAGAGGCTCTATCCATCATGGATGAAGAATTTAATGAGAATCTGGCGAATGCAAGAGTAATGCTAAAGGGGGTTACCCTGCACGAGACCTTGGAGTTTAAAAAAGAGATCAGTACCATTCCCGGCATTGCCTCCGTAGAATGGCTGGATGATGTTTTTGGTCGGGATGTACTTCTAAATACTCCCTTAGAGTTTTTGGATCAGTCCATTACAGAGAATTATTATAAAGAAAACACGGCTCTACTGAGTCTTACTATTGAGCGGGGACTGGAATCTTCGGCGATCAACACGCTTCGGGACCGATTAGGTGAAGAAGATGCGGTGGCCGGTCAGGCGGTTAATACGGCGGCAAGTCAGGATATGGCCGTCAGTGAGGTAATCAACGCCCTGATGATTTTACTTCCCATTATTCTTTTGATTCTCTTTCTTACCACCACCTCTTGGATTGAACCCCTACTGTATTTAATCACTATTGGCATTGCGGTACTGATCAATATGGGGACCAACATCTTTTTCGGAGAAATCTCCTTTGTCACCCAGACCGTCAGTCCCATATTACAGTTAGCGGTGTCTTTAGATTATGCAATTTTTCTGATGCATAGTTTTAACGAACGGAGAAAACTTCATGATCCTCGGGAAGCCATGATTTTAGCTCTTAAAAACGTATTCCCCACAGTGGCCGCCAGTGCCGGAACCACCATTGTGGGATTTTCCGCCCTGATTTTTATGCGCTTCGGCATCGGCTCAGACTTAGGAGTTAACCTGGTAAAAGGGGTGAGTTTAAGCTTTCTGTCGGTCATGCTCTTTTTGCCGGCCATGACCTTGATCGGTTATCGATTTATTGAACAAACAAAGCACCGAAATTTCATTCCCAGCTTCAATAAAATTGGAAAGGGTATTGTCCGGGTTCGAGTGCTGTTTTTGATTATTGCAGTAATTATTGTGATCCCCAGTACCCTAGCCCGTTCCGAACTTCCATTTCTCTACGGCACCGGGGAAGTTGCGGAAAGTGGCCAGATCGGCGAGGATATGGAAAAAATCGATCAGGCCTTTGGAAAAACCAACCCGGTGGTGCTATTGGTTCCCAAAGACGAACCGGGGAAAGAAGCAGCCTTTGTGACGGAGCTTTTAGCCATCCCCCATGTGGACAGCGCAATATCCTACGTTACTTCCATCGGCGCTGAAATTCCCAGGGAATTTGTACCCTCCCAGATCGTAGATCGATTTTATTCCCAAAACTACACTCGGATCATTTTATATCTGGGAACCCCTGCGGAAGGAGACGCAACCTTCCAGGTGATTGAAGAAATATTGGAAACCGGGGATAAAAACTATTCCGCCACTTATTTAGCAGGAGAAAGCGCTTCTTTATATGATATGAAAAATGTGGTGGAGGCCGATACCCGGGTGGTAAACCTGGTGGCCATCGTGGGAATTTTTCTGGTCCTGCTGGCTACCTTCCGATCCCTGACTATTCCCGTGTTCTTAATCCTTGCCATCGAGTCCGCCATCGGGATCAATTTGTCCTTCGCTTATTTTACCGGTAGTGCTCTTAGCTATATCGGCTATCTGATTATCAGTACCATACAACTGGGAGCCACCGTGGATTATGCCATTCTGATTACGAGAAATTACCTGAACAATCGACAAATGCTGTCGAAAAAAGATGCCATGACCAAGACTCTTTCGGAAAATATCGTGGCGATTTTAGTATCCGCCGGAATTCTTTCCACCTCGGGTTTCATCCTTGCGGCTACCTCCAGCAATTCCATGATTTCAGAGCTGGGAACCCTACTCGGTCGCGGTACCGCATTGTCCTTTATTATGGTGGTCTTTGTCTTACCCGCTCTGTTTATTCTATTTGACCGCCTAGTGGCAAAAACCACAATGAACCATAACTTTCATCAATCGAAAAAATCCGGTAATAAATAGAAAATCTCACAATAAAGGAGTCCTTACTATGAACAAGATTAGAAAATTCAAAAAAACAAAGAAAATCTTTGTCTTTTGTCTAACGATTAGCCTGATTCTCTCCCTAACCCTCTCTCCTGTTTTGTCAGAGTCCCTGGGAGAAAAAGAGGAAGTTGTCTACGGTATATTAGACTTTGACGGTGGGGTGGAGAGTCTGTATGTGGTAAACCGATTTTCCAATGGATCCCTTCAAGAAACCGGTGGCGCCATAGTTGACTACGGTTCTTATACCGAGATTCGAAATATGACCTCCTCTGAAGAAATTCAAGTCGACGGCGATGAAATTACCATCAACACTTCAGCAGAACAGTTTTTTTATCAGGGCAGTCTTACAGCAACGGATTTACCCTGGAACATTTCCATCTCCTATACCTTAGATGGCAAGGATATTGATCCCTTGGATCTTGCCGGGGAGAGAGGCAACTTTGAGGTCCTGATCAATATTACGGAAAATTCCACCGTAAACTCTGCTTTTTTCGATAATTATCTTTTGCAGGTTTCCATTACCTTAGATACGGAAAACTTTACAGCGATTGAGTCTCCCAACGGGGTTTTGGCCAGCGCCGGCCGTAACCGAATCATCAATCATACGGTAATGCCCGGAGAGGGTTCCTCTATAGTGGTTACGGGGAGCGCCGAAGAGTTTAGGATGGAAGAAATTGATTTCAGTGCCCTTCCCTTTTCTATGGCCATTGACGTCCCCGTGGCAGGAGGGCTGATCGAAGACGCCAATACCTTATCCGACGGAGTTTCTGAATTATATGAAGGGGTTGTCTCTCTAAACTCCGGAATTGGGGAATTGGCTGACGGTGCCGGAAGCTTGAATACCGGTGCTATGGCTTTTGGCGAAGGGCTCAATGAACTTACGGGAAGTTCCGATCAACTTTTAAACTCTTCCAGACAAATCCGGGGTGCCTTGGATCAAATCGTAACTGAGCTAACGGAACAGGAAAACCCGATGGCAGAACTGGAAGAACTCGCCCAGTTATCTCAGGGACTACGGGATATGGCCGCAGGCTTAGAAAAAATGGCTGACGGTATGGATGTGTTAAAAGAAGGATACAGCATCGCCTACACTGAATTGGATGCAGCCATTTCCGCCATTCCTGATACAGAGGTGGATCCGACTCCTCTTTACGCCCTGGTTGGGGAAGATGAGGAGCTGGGATCCACACTGAATCAATTGATGGAGTTTTACGCCTCGGCAAAAACCACCAAAGGAACTTATGAAGCGGTCCGGGAAGCTTTTGAATCCGTGGAGCCCGCCCTTCAGTCTTTCATTGAATCCCTAGACATGACAACAGGAGCCTTATTGCAGATGGCGGAGAATATTGATGAATTCATTCCAACCGGGGACGAAGACCATCCTTTACAAGAATTGATTGATGGCATGACAGCGCTCTCTCAAAACTATCACCGCTTCCATGCAGGGTTGGATGACTATTTGGAGGGGGTAACCAATCTTTCCAATGGTTATCAGGAAATCCGGGGAGGTGTCTCCTCCATCAGCAGCGGACTCAGTGACCTGAATATGGGTGCTGACGACCTTCAGGAAGGAACCGGTGAGCTGAATGAAGCCGTAGCAGAACTGCCAAAGATCATACAGGAAGAAATGGACCGTGCGGAAGCTCTATACGATACATCGGACTTCGAACCCCTTTCCTTTGTTTCCGAGAAAAATACCGAAATCTCTTCGGTTCAGTTCGTCTTTAAAACTCCGGCCATCGAACTTCCCGATGAACCGGCTTTGGAAATGGAAGATGAGGAGGATTTAAGTTTTTGGAAAAAATTATTAAAACTATTTGGCTTGTATAATGAGTAAGTACGGAAACAAAAAAGGAGCCATCGGCTCCTTTTTTCTTTGCTGCAGTTTGTTCAATAAGTATCTCAGGTGATAAACGATTATTGATATCTTTCAATTTACTGTTCTATTTTACAACAATCCGACAAACTTCCACCAGGTGAAATATACTCCCAGCAAAACAATCGGGAAAACCAAGGATAACCCCATTCCATAACGGACCACCAGCTTGCTTTCAAAAAAACCTTTTCCATTTCCAATCAGTAGGACTACGTTGTGAAAGGGCAGTAAATAATGGGTACTCACCGATACATGGATGATGAAAATCAGTCCCAATGGGGGAACCACCCCTTCTCCGATCAGCATTAGACTGGGGATTACTACGGAAAGGGTTGTAATATTACTACCGAGGAACATATGCATCGTCATCGAGATCACCATAATAATCAGCACATAGGGTATTCCCAATTCCTTGGGCAACCAATCACTCAAGGGGGTAAAAAGGATCTCTGCCACGCCACTGTTCGTCATTACACCGCCAATGGAAAAAGCTGCGGTGATAAAAAGCAAAATTTCCAAATTTACAGATTTCAAATCCGTCCACCGGATTAAACCCAAAGCTGCCATCAATGCGGTTCCTGCCACGATCACTATCGTAGATCCGATCCCATGGAAGGGTTCTGCCATCCAAAACAGAACCACGAATAATATTATCCAAAGATTTTTTCGGTCCCTCTTAGTCAGGGACTGCCTCTGATAAGAGCCCTTTGAGGTTTCAACTGCATCCCGCACCGTTAAGCCCTTAGCTCCTTTGGCACTTTTGTGAAGGTTGAGGTCTTTGGAATACTTTGAAATCTCTTTGTTAAACAGCGTGTAAAACAGCAGATAGGTCAACATCACAAACACCAATGTGGGCACCACCATAATTTTCATCCACAGAACTTCAGTGATATCAATGCCTGCAATGGAAATCAATGCATTATTTAATATGATATCCCCCCGGATAAACATCATATTCACCACAATTGCTGTTGCAAATGTGAAAAGCATTAAAATCTGTATCAGATCTTCTTTTAAATTACGGTGATGGAAAAAATCCTTCAAAATCATTCCGAGAATAATAATCCTCGCAAAGGGCTGGGGAATGACAAAAATCAAGATAAAATTCAGTAGGATAATCATCGCAAGAAGGCTGTGAATCCTCCGACTTCCCTTTTGTAGGACCGGTTCAATGAGTTTTTCCGTAAGGCCACTGTTTAGAATTCCCTCGGTAAAAATAAAAGAAAACACAATCAGCACAAAATTTGCGGATAAGGGGAAATGAAAAATTTTTTCCAAGGGTGTGCTTCCCCAAATGGAGAAGACCATCAA